>JAWOEM010000530.1:0-3498 GCA_046482785.1 Salinivirgaceae bacterium | reverse complement strand
CTTTTTCATTAGCTAAAGTATTTATATTATCTACCGCCTATACTGGGAATACTTTGTCTAGAAAGGGACGTTTAAATCTGGAAACAAATTTTTGTTCCATAAGATTTGTAGAGTGTCCTTTCCCTGCTCCGGATACCATGAGATTAAGCACGTATGTATTTACCGGAATCGAACCGAGTCAGGTATAGCCTGACGAGCTCAACGCAGTTAATTCGCAAGGAATACAAAGATATATTGTATAATTCTTTGCGGATTTTGGGTAATGTCTCCATTTGGCCTAAGTTGTAAAATTTGTGTATCTTGCACAGCGATCCGTAAATATACTTAATTTTTACGTTTGTGAATTTTGGATGCAATAAGGCCTTATAATGTTATTATTGTTGACACTTAATATTGATTTTTGATCGCATCAGAAAAATAAAAAATAATTAAATAAAACATCATTTAAAAACAGAAGCTATGAACAGACAAAAACTACTCTTTATTTTAATCTTATTATTGCCTGCCGGGGCTTTTGCTCAAAGCGGAGTGGCTCGCTTTTTATCCTCCGGCTTTCAGGATGTCAACAAACTGGCTGAGTTGTATATGGAGCCTTTTGGTAAAGGTTTTGGAACGGCAATGAATTCCGGTTGGTACAACACCGCTCGGGCACATAAGCCTATGGGTTTCGATGTTTCAATTCATTCTACCTTGGTAACAATTCCCTCCGATGCTACATCTTTTGATTTAGATTCCTATGGTTGGAATGTATTATTGCCCGGCTCAAGCTCAGTAACTCCCAACATTGCAGGAACGGGAAGCGGAGTTCCCGTTGGCATAAAATATGGCGACGACGTACAAATAAATGATTTGTATGATATGCCAAAAGGGGTCGGTTTTAGTACCGTTCCATTGCCTATGGTGCAGCTGGGAGTGGGAATTGTGAAAAATACGGACATTACCATTCGCTTCTTTCCTGAACTGGAGCTAGGCGATTTGGGAAGAATTGGGATGTTTGGTTTTGGTATTAAACACGATATAAAGCAGTGGATTCCCGGGGTGAAAAAAATGCCTTTCGACCTTTCGGTACAGGCTGCTTGGAGTCGCCTTGCCGGAACGTACAATAATGTAGAATACTATCCAACAAAAATAGTTAATACCGATTTTGAGGTGGTTGATCACCGCTTACCATCTACCGATCTGGAAATTGAAAGTGATTTTTATCGTTCGCAAGATCTCACACTAACATCTACGGCTATGAACGCCAATTTAATTGTATCGAAACGAATTGCAGTGCTTACAGGTTTTGCAAGTATTGGGTACTCGCAAAGCACGTTTAATATTGGGCTTAATGGCGATTATTTAATTCCGCAGTACATTCCCCGTACCGATGCTGCATACAATGGCGACGACGATACAAATGACGACGGAATTGTTACAAAGCTCGATAAAGATAATGTGGTTAAAGACCCGATTGATGCCGATATTACTTATAGTTCAATCAATGCAGCGGTAGGTCTTCGCTTAAATTTGGGCTTACTTACGCTTCACGGTACATATGTTTATCAAGATTATTCTATGATTAATTTCGGAATGGGTATTTCGTTCCGCTAAAAGATTGCTTTTAATAAAACAACGAAGGCCGGAATATTCCGGCCTTCGTTGTTTTGTACATATTGTTTGTAATTTTTTTTACACTTGATTCGTCATTTTAAAGTATTTATCCAAAACCAGAATAGAAATCAAATCTTCATGTTTTTTATTCCGGAATTGGTTTACAAATTTATTCGCATTGTTAATTATTGAAATTGCTTTATCGGTATTTTCACTATAATATTGAATTTTACTTTCCAGATCTGAATAGTCATCTTTAATCTGTATATAATGATAATCGGGGATTAATAAGCCTTCCATAAACCAAGACTCGAATCTGGGTTTTGGCATTACCGCCAAAGAATTCGATGACATTACCCATTTTAAATTGCTTGCAACATCGTTGCCTTCCAGGCAAAGAATAAATTTATACTTTAGCTGCTCATCTATTGTCATCCTACTGACTAACCATTTAGAATTAAGTTCATTATCATTAACCTTACCAATATTGCACATGGGATGCCCAAAATACTTTTCGAAGAATTTTATTCTATGAGGTTGAGAAGCATGCACCTTACCTCTACCAATCAGCATGTTCTTTTTTTGAGAGAATGGCGTTTTATGGTTTTTCACATAAATGAAATGTCGTATTTTATTCCATTTCAGCAGTACGGAGTTTGTATTGTCATTTGCAATGGGTCTGGTTTTAACCAACGCCGGTTCTTCATGCACCTTTGTAATATCTCCAAATAAAAAATGGCCTTCTAAATCCTGATTAAAAAACCTGCCGTATTCATATAGATCAAAAAAGTAGGCTTTTAGCCCTTTGTTTATTTTTAATTCCGATAGTTTTTTTGGGTGTTTTTTTAGTGAAGTGGGGGTTTCAAGTTTATTGTAGTAATTAACTCTGCGTTTTACAATTTCAATCTCATCCTTACTTAAAGTATCTATTGTTCGTAATTTTGTCTGTAGTTTTTTTTGATAGTGGCTTGAAGGAATTAGTTGTCTTAAATAATTTTTTGCGTAATAGTTGAATTTATTGTTTTTGTGTTTATATGACATTCTTTTTAATTTCATAATCTGACCAATTGGATAAGTTTGAGACTTCAAGGTAAACCTATAAATATATACTGGCTAAGATAATTTTTTTACCGATAAAGAATTAGTATGTTCATTTTTAGAATGTAGCATAACTAAGTTTTGGGATGTCTTTCAGCCTATTTATTACGTTAAATTTCGCGCTAAAGGTAGTTTGAATAAGTAACTTTTCCAAGAGCGAAAAAAAACAGAATTTAAAAGCTATAAAAGAGGCAGGATACTTTCGAGGAGTCACAAGCTCGGAACGATTGCATGTTTATGGAATAGCGAAACGGAGACGGAATACGACCCTGGAGCTGGCTGAGCGGAGTCGAAGCAGGGGGCGAACAATCTTCCAAAACATCAAAACGTACGATTCCTCCGGAATCGTTTCCCGTTTCCACATCTACGTTCTATAAACGTTTGATGCCTCCGGCATCGTTTCCCGTTTTTATTGCGATTTCTTTCAAATTACAAAAGTGACGCGTCACTACAATAATTTTCAAAAGGGTTGTTGTTTTCTTGCAAGTGAACAAAGAAACCTTAGTAATAATTTGCGAATGGTTGTGTTATTCAATACTTTTATCAAATATTTTCTAAGTATGAATGCAAAAAAATATATAAAATACCTGTTGTCTATTGAATGCTATTCATTCTCAGTTGATGAGATTGTAAAGGCTACTGATGGTACTAGAAATTCTTTAAAATTCGAACTACATAGATTATCAGAAAAAGGAGAAGTTATAAACCTACGTAAAGGATTTTATTTGATTATTACGCCCAGATATTCTTCTGCAAAGAAACTACCGATTCAACTTTATTGCGAAAAGCTATTCAACTATCTGAACA
>JAWOEM010000523.1:0-10220 GCA_046482785.1 Salinivirgaceae bacterium | reverse complement strand
TGAGTTGACACAATGCAAATATGGATATTTATGCAGAAAACACGGTCTCACTTTTTTTACTTTAGGTTTCAATACACACAACGAAAGGGTCTCAGAAGAAATTGAGACTATCGTGTTTGTAGTAGCTTTTTAAACCAATCAGCCGTTTGTTCATTGCTAACTTCGGCAAGTATAGTAAGAAAATGATTTGTTTCCGACACATCTGCTCCAGCTACTTTATTGAACAATTTACGAAATGGTTCTACTCCAATTTTATCTTCGAGTTCTTTTAATAATAAAGTTCCTTTATTATACAAAACCTGATAGGCCACCTCGTACTCGGCTCCGTTTCGATCGAATTCCCAAATTGGCGGAGTTCCTTCAATTTTCTGTCCTTTATGAGAAATGTATTTGTCGAATATTTCTTCTCCAAATTGTTTTCGTAAAAACATTAGTGAACTATATTCGGCAAAACTTTCATTTAACCAATCGTGCCAAGTAGTTGCCAAAGCTTTGTTCCACCACAAATGAGCCATTTCGTGAGCAAAAAACTGGTTATAATATACGGTGCGTTTTCCGTATTTTTCCGAATCGATCCCACTTAATACCAGCCCGCCATTTCGCGCATAACCTCCTCCTGAAATACGCTGAGTATGAATAATGCTGACATCGGTATCCATGTTGCCAAACCATTGGTTAAAGTCATTTAATGAATTCGTTACATCTTTCGACATTTGTATTAACAAGCTATCGGTAAGACCAGAATGAAATATTTTTAGTTCATGATTGCCAATGGGTCGTTTAAAAACTTCAATATCTTTTGCCATACATACCACAATATCGTTGGTAGGAATGGAACTGCTAAGAACTGTTTGTGTAGCATTTTCAGCAATGTTGCCAATTCCGAAAACAGCGTAATCTTGCAGATTTTCAACATCTACAGAATAAGTAAAAGTACCATATTGCTCAAAACTAAATGGAAACCACGGGTAATACAGTCCAAGCTCCGTCCAGTCTTCCCCAATGCGATTACCAGCCATCTTGGGTAGTTTACTTAATGCACCTTCGTACGAGAAATGCACCGAGCTCAATTCTTTCTTCTGCTCTTCAGATAAATGAAAATACACTTTCCGGGCATTGGGTAAAAACCGATTATCCGATTTTGCGGTATCAATTGTGGCCTTCAGCGAATGATCGAAGGTAAAGTTATGAATAGCCAAGTTCCTGTCGAGATAGAAGCCGATAGAATCGTACAACTGATTGGTTGTGCCCGGCGTAAAAGTTCCTTCAACCGTTATGTACCGATTAGCCGGATTTACCTGCAAACTAATTTCGTAGTGGGCCGTAGGCCGTTCAACAGGCTTCTCTTGAGGGCTACATGCATAAAAAAACACAGGAGTTAAAAGTAATAAGAATAAATTTTTCATCGTAAAAATGGTTTATAGGTTAATACTAATTGTGTAACAGCTAAAAAACGCATCAAATTCTAAAAATGCGACACTCGAAACCATGACGAACATAAAGTTCGTGTGTTACACACCCGGAAAAATTTTCCTCCAAAAAACTACACAAAAAACTAATTACAAGCACATTACCCAACACATATCGAAAACATTCGAATAATACCTAAATTCCGCAAGGATTTAATTTTTCACGGTCAAAATCCGTGTGGAATTTAGGTTAACCCCGATTTAGAAAATCACTCATTTGGGTGAAGAATGAAACCGAATGAGATGATTTACTTAATCGAATTCGCAAAGAATACAAATAGATATTGTATAATTCTTTGCGGATTTTGGGTAATAAAACAACTCGTCATATGAGTTAATATAAAATTAACATTAACATGATATTAATGAAATATGCATTAGCAAAATGCGCCGTATGTTTGTCAAAAATAAAAACCAATAGCAATGAAAAACGTATTCGTAGCACTTCTCGTAGTATTATCATTGAGCTTACAAGCCAATAATGATAAAAATGAAAAAGGCAATAAAGCCTCTAGTGAATCTTCAACTGTATTTTCGGGTGTTGTGGTAGACCACACAAACCAGGAATCTTTAACCGGGGTTCAAATTTCCATACCCGAGTTAGGAATTGATACCTATACAGATTTCAACGGCGAATTTCAAATCCAACTGCCTGCCAATGGAAACTATACAGTAGAGGCAAGTATTATTAGTTACGAAGACAAAAAAGTGAAAGTAACACAAGGCCATGAGCCACTCAAACTAGAGCTGGATTTATTATAAGCCAGTTATAATTCAAGAGGTTAGACAAAACAACTACATAGCTTATTTTAAAATACCGAATAATCTTGATATTCGGTATTTTATTTTCTCCTCGTTTTTTTTGGGAAAAAATTAATTTTTAGCTTTCTTTAAAAAGCGAAGAAGTACAAAATGTGGCAAAGCCAATGTACAAAAATGGTTAACCATAAAAGATAAAATTTTTAGCACATGAAATTTCTACTTGCAATAGCATTAGCTTTTTTAGCCGCAACAGCACTGGGTCAAATAACCGAAATAGACGGCAAGTATTTTACTGCCGATACTGAACTTTTCTCAGGAACACATACTGAATACCATCCGGATAGCACTATAAAAGCCGTAATGAATTTTACTGACGGACAAAAAGATGGAGAATTTCGATATTTCTACCCAAACGGAGAGTTAAAGGAAATTCAAACTTACAAGCTAAATAAAAAGCATGGCGAATGGATCCGTTACAATGAAAATGGTAAAATAATTGCAATTGCCAACTTTAAAAATGGAATAAAAGATGGAGAATGGCTCATTGCTGACAAAAAAGGCCGGAAAATATACGAAATGAACTACACAAACGGCGAAAAAACTGGCATTTGGATCAGATACGACTCTGTAGGCAAGGTTGTTGAAAAGAAGACCTATTAAACTTCGGAATGCTGCCGAAACAACTTCGTAAAAACAAACAACGTATTTCCTTCAAGCCTTACCCTGCTCCAATCCGAAGCATAAAAATATATAAATACCACTATCCACAACCCGGACTATACAAGCAATTCTAAATTACCCTCAAACAAATTACGAGTGGCATCTGCCAACTCTGGTTCAAATGCTACACATAATTTATTAAACAGAACTATTTCATCGCAAAGCATTATTCTGCATGCTTTGTAAAAGCGAAAAAGAAATACTATCTTTCCGCAAATAACGCCAAAGATGAGGGTAATTCTTTCTATTCTATTCATAGTCTTCTATGCGACAGGCACTTTTGCTTCGTCAGCCATATTATTTGAGCAGCAAAGTAAGATTAATGCATCACAAAAAATAAGTGTTTTCAAACCTGCCAGTGGGTTTCAGAAAATAGATGATGTATTATATGCAGACCATCTTTTTACAAAAAACACAAACAAACACCTGAACATATCTACTTCTGATTACACTGTATGGTCGCGGTTCGATATCAAAAACACGAATCAGTATCCCATCAATATTATTGTGGAATACCGATGTGCAAACATACAAGAGATTCAGTTTTTTATAAAGAAGGACAATATCTTAATTCATAAAAAACTCGACGGAACCCTATTTCCATTTAGCAATCGAAACATTAAAACCCGTTTTTTTGTAAAGGAAATTACATTGGAGCCCGGCATCAACTATACTATCTTTACACAGATAAAGAACTATGGCAACAAGCTGAAAATTCCAATTATTATTTACGACCAGTATGGGTTTAATCGGGCCATAGCTAAAGATAACCTCGCCTCCGGCCTGATATACGGTATCCTTGTCACCCTGTTCTTTTCCGGATTACTTTTTCTTATACTTAAATTCCACATCAAAGAGCAAATTCTCTACCTACTGTACATGGGTGCTATTCTGTTTATTCTGGTAACGCTTGATGGTTACGCCGCGCAATTCCTGTTTAAGGATAATCCACACTTTATTAGCGATATAACCAAAACTATTCCGTTTATTATTTTGGGAGTTTACGCACTTTTTATAAAAAGCTACTACTTACAATACTCAAAAGACTAAACACATACAAAAGTTTACAATATTATTCTGTACAGTTCGCTAATTGCCTTCACCGGAATACTGCTGCTGCCAATCAGCATTTTTTACACCATATCGCTTATGCTGATAATTGGCATTGCTTTACTTACCATGGCATTTTGGGAAAGCACACAATTAAAAATACCCAGCAGCAGTCACCGCTATTTTATCGGAAGCATTAGCGCCGGAGCTCTTATTTTGGGATTTTTTAGTTTTCAACACTATTCGAACAGCTACGGATATCAAGATTTTCATCAAATTATAAAAACCCTAGTGATAATACAACTGGCGCTCATCTCTCTTTCGTTTTACAAACGCATGCAGATTAGTCACACACTGGCCCACCAAGAAAGTATCGACAATCTGGAAAAGTTGAATAAAGTAATTAAAGAGCAAAACATTGTATTAGAGAAAAAAGTGGAAGAACGAACGGCTGTTCTTAAATCGAAAAACAAAGATTTAGAACTCCAGAACCGTAGAAACGAAGAAATAACAAAAAAACTCAACGAACAACGCGAAACCCTCGAAAAGCTAAATAAAGATTTGGAATTATCATTCAAAAAATCGAGTGCCGACCACATTAAGCTACACAAAGCCCTAATGATAAACGAAGAACAACAGATTGAACTCAAAAAAACACTGGGAGAAATATCGAATAAAAACCAAAAGCTTGAGCTTCAAAACGAAGAAATCATGTCGCAACGCGACAAAATCAGGGAACAACATCATTTATTGGAAATTAAAAACCGAGATATTACAGACTCCATACAATATGCTGAACGGATTCAGAACTCGATTCTCCCCCCAAAAGAAATGTTGCGAGCGGTTTTCCCGGAGTGCTTTGTGTTCTTTAAACCCAAAGATAAGCTCAGTGGCGATTTGTACTGGTTCGAAACGGTAGAGAATAAGGGAAAAACATGCCACCTGCTCGCCGCCATAGATTGCACCGGCCACGGCGTACCGGGTGCGCTCATGTCAATAATTGCCAAAGATGGGTTAAACGATGCAGTGCACGGAAAGGAACTTACCGACCCGGGAAAAATTATTACGTACCTTAATCAGGTAATTATTAAAACACTCAATAAACGTAAAACACCCGACAGCTTAAAAGATGGAATGGATTTGTCGATGATTGCCTATTACCCAGAAGACAAAGAAATACACTTTGCAGGAGCACGAAACCCCTTGTATTTAATCCGCGACAATAATTTAGAAGTATTTAATGGCAATATTTTTTCTGCCGGGACCATTGGAACACCAGAAAACCCGGTAACATTCGAAACAAAAACAATCGATTATGAGCCGGGCGACACCATTTACCTGTTTTCCGATGGCTTTGCCGACCAGTTTGGAGGCGAAAAAGGAAATAAGTTCAGGTACAACCGATTACGAAAAATGTTCCAATTACTGGTAAACCTCCCTATGCAAAAACAAGAAACCAAAACGGCACAAATACTTAAAAAATGGCAAGGGAACTACGAACAAATCGACGATATACTAATAATTGGAATAAAACTTTAATAATAACACAGATATACCTACTTTAGTGCATAACTATTAGACATGAGTAAATTACAAAAAAACAGATTAAGCAAACATAAGTCGCAGCATTTAGCTAAAAAGTAAAACCATGAATATTCTGCATATATCAACCATACTCACCACAGTTTTCAATGAAATGCCACTCATTTATATTCTGATGGCAATAATTACAGCCCTGGTTGTATGGCTGATTATTGAAAACATCAATAGTCGGAAAAACATACTTTGGGATGGAGAAAAACCCGGTGTCATTAACACAAAATCGGTAAACAAATTACCATTTATAGCGCTTTATTACGATTTTTCGTACGAATTAGTCGGGATGAACGAAATGGCCGAAAGCCATTTTACAAATTTAAACGTAAAAGATGCAATATATGCCGACACGCTTGATAAAACATTTAATAACAGAAACCTCCTAAACTACCTCGACGAACTTATTGTAAAAGAAAAACCACAGGATTTTGAATTGGCTATTATTACCAATACAGTAGAATCGCACTACAAAGCCAACATGCTTATTTCATCGGGGGAAAAAACACACGGAAAGCTCATTATACTTATTTTACACGACATTAATGAACTAAAAAACACAAACAACCATTTAAAACAAGAGCTTATAGAATACCAAAAGCAATTATCAGAAGTTGCATTAGAGGCAAAAGCATCGGAAGAACAAAAAACAGAACTTGAAAAAGCATTTAAGCACAGCAGCAAACACCATATTCAGTTACAAAAGGCGCTTTTAGAAAATGAACGCCAGCGTAAACAGCTGCAAGATGCTGTAGAGGTAATTAATATACAAAAAGAAGAACTTAAGCAGGCCAACGAAGAAATTAAACACCATGCCCGCATGAAGGAAATATTTTTTGCCAATACAAGCCACGAAATAAGAACCCCACTCAACGCTATTCTGGGCTTTACCAACCTTCTGATAAAGATGGATCCCACAAAAAAGCAATTTAACTACCTCCGAAACATAAAAGCGTCGGGCGATAACCTTCTTATAGTACTGAACGATATTCTCGATTTCTCGAAGATTGAGGCCGGAAAAATGTCGTTCGAACAAATATCGTTTCTCGTTACAGAACAAATGGAGTTTTTGTTCAATACAATGAAAGTAAAAGCCGATGAAAAGAACATCAGCATCAAACAAAACATTTCGCCCGATATACCCGAAGTGCTTATTGGCGACCCTACCCGATTAAACCAGATTTTAATAAATTTAATAGGCAATGCCATCAAATTTACCGACAACGGGGGCCTGATTGAGCTCATTATTTCGGAGAAAAAACGCACAGAAAATCAAGTACACGTAAAGTTTGAAGTCAAAGACAACGGAATTGGAATTGCGAAAGAAAAGATAAGCACTATATTTAATAGCTTTACTCAGGCAGAAAACGAAACCACACGCAAATACGGAGGCACCGGTTTAGGATTAGCCATTGTAAAACAGCTGGTTGAACTACAAAACGGTGAAATTTTCGTAAAAAGTGATGTGGGCAAAGGTTCAACATTCACATTTTTCCTCACATTCACCATAGGCAGCTTTTCAAGCATACAAAAACAAGCTAGTTTAGCAAATAACATAATCGACAATACCGACGATATTTGGCTGCTCATTGCCGAAGACAATAAAATTAACCAACAACTGGCCGTAGACACCATAAAAAGCTGGAAAGACACCATCAATATTGATATTGCCGGAAACGGAAAAGAGGCAATAGCGATGATGGAAAAAAACGAATATCACATTGTATTTATGGATATTCAAATGCCTGAAATGGACGGAATAGAAGCTACAAAATACATTCGGGAAAAATTTCCGAAGCATAAAAAACAGATTCCAATTATCGCAATGACGGCTCATGCACTCAAAAACGAAAAAGATTTGTTTATTGAAATTGGCATGGACGACTATATTTCAAAACCCTTCGCACCCGAAATCCTTACACAAAAAATTGCGTATTACACACAAAAAAATATTCAGGACACCGTAAAAATGGGCGAAAAAATAAAATCGATTGCCGATTTACTCGATAAAGAACAAAGCGAGCTAAAAACATATACTCCCCAATCAAAACATGATAATTTCAAATACATTGATATTTCGTATTTGGAAAAAATTTACAAAGGAGACTACAAACGTATTAAGAAAATTTTGCAAATGTATATAGACAGTGTGCAAACTGAAATAGATGAAATAGAAGAAGCCTACGAAAGCCAGAATTACAAAGTAGTTCAGGCCAAAGCACACGCACTAAAACCTAAGATGACTTACTTAGGCTGCAATGATTTATTTGAAAACGCAAAAAAAATAGAACAAACGCTAAAACAAAATGGCAATCCCAAGCCTTTAACAGATGATGTTAAGAATATGACGGACACATGGCCGAAAGTTGCAAAAGAAATTCATATATTCATAAACAGTTAACACTTTATTGACACACTTGCATAATACAATTTTTTAACTTTGAAAAAAAAAATTCCTATGAGTGAAAAAAGCACAATACTATTAGTCGACGATGATTTTATTTTTCTGGAAATGCTTAAAGAGGCGCTCGTAGACGAAAACAAATACAATATCGTAGGTTTTCAGTCAGGCGAAGAGTGTTTAAACCACTTGCACCTCAACCCGGATGTAATCGTTTTAGATTACTTTCTTAACAGTGAAAACCCCGATGCAAAAAACGGGTTAGAGATACTGAAAGAAATCAAAAAGCGCAGTGGTAAATCAAAGGTAATTATTCTTAGCGGCCAGGAAGACGGAAACTTGGTTTACGACTTTGTACGCGAAAATGCAGCAAACTACGTTGTAAAAGACGACAATGCATTTGAGAACATCAAAAAAGCAATTGAAAACGCATTGTAATTTCATTTTTACAAAAAAAATCCCCGTTGCAAAATTTGCAACGGGGATTTTTTTTTATTTTGAACAGTTACATTCGCATATCAATAACGTCGGCTTCAGGATATTTTGTCTCGTCGAACTTAAACATACCCTCTTTCATTGGAACATTTGGCTTAAACAGATCAATCGTTACAGTAACGCGAGTTCCATCTTTTGCAAAATATTTAAAGCCGCGAATCTCTGATCTCGACATGCTCACATAAATCTTAATCTTAAAATACTCCTGATCTTTGTCTTCCGGAACAAGTTCAATAATATGAACCTGCTCTCCATTAAATTCCGATTGGCTATCGTAACGATATTTGAATCCTTCCTCGTAAATAGTGAAAATTTTCTGTGGGTTATCAAAAATGTTACCCGATTCCTCATCGTCCTCTACAGAAAAAACATTTACTTCTTGTACATCGGGCATATAAACCCACTTTGTGTCTCCATCGAAAAATGTAATTGCATCCATGAAGTCGAGCTTATATTTATCGCCCTTTTGCCATAGCTCCCCTTTGTATAGCTCCTCCATGTCAGCGTCTTTATTTACAGCTTTCGATGTAAATTTCACTTGTAAAGTTGAATGTGCCTTTGTAGCTGCTGAGAGCTCATCAAGAATTTCCTTCGCTTTCGGATCTTGTTGAGCACTAGCGCCAAAAGCAAAGAAAGCCAACATAATCCATGTAAAAATTAATTTCATGTTTTTATAGTTTTAGTTTTTAGTTGTCTGATAAAGCTCGCCATGAAAAATAAATTGGCACAAATTTTTCGTAAAAAAATACCCGTGTGCAAAAATCTGGCTAAAGCTCGGTTTATCCTTATTCGTTTATAGCTTATTCAAATGTTGTTCCAAAGCATACTCATCTGGAATTAAAACTTGTCGAGCCTTTGAACCCTCAAATGGACCCACAATAGCAGCCGCTTCAAGCTGGTCTACAATTCGACCTGCTCTATTGTACCCGATAGAAAATTTTCGTTGTATTAAAGATGTACTTCCCTGTTGGTGTGCTACAATCAATCGTGCAGCTTCATCGAAGAGCACATCGCGTTTTTCCAGATCGGCCATGCTGGCAGATCCACCTCCATCTTCTGCATATTCGGGCAGTTCGTAGGGCTGTGTATATGATTGCTGACCTGCAATATGATCCATAATTACCTCCAGTTCAGGCGTATCGACAAATGCACACTGCAAACGTACCGGCTCTGCACCGGTAGAAATAAGCATATCGCCGCGTCCGATCAATTGGTTTGCACCGGGACCGTCTAAAATAGTTTTAGAATCGATACCCGAGGTTACACGGAATGCAATTCTCGCCGGAAAGTTCGCCTTAATTACACCTGTAATAATATTTGTGGTAGGCCGTTGGGTAGCAATAATTAAATGAATACCAATGGCTCTGGCCAACTGTGCCAAACGTGCAATGGGCATTTCAATTTCTTTTCCGGCTGTCATAATTAAATCGGCAAATTCATCAATAACCACCACAATGTAGGGTAAAAACCGGTGTCCTTTTTCAGGATTTAATCGCCGATCGATAAATTTTTTATTGTACTCCTTTAAGTTACGAGATTGTGCACTTTTCAGCAAATCGTAACGGTTATCCATTTCCAGACACAGCGAATTAAGTGTGGTAATAACTTTATTTGTGTCGGTAATAATAGGCTCTTCGGCATCGGGAATTTGTGCGAGGTAATGTTTTGACAGTTTATTATAAAGTGACAATTCCACCTTTTTGGGGTCGATCAATACCAGCTTTAGTTCT
>JAWOEM010000437.1:0-11472 GCA_046482785.1 Salinivirgaceae bacterium | reverse complement strand
CGGGCTGAAAAAAGTTATCGGTCGTACACTTGCTGCACGTGTTCTTAAAAGCTGGATAGAGGATTTTGTCGATGAAGATACCGGTGAAGTAGTATCAATCGAACGTAACGAAGTTATTATCGATCGTGAAACTACACTGGAGAATGAACACATTGAGGAGATTATTGACTCGGGTGCAAAAACAATTCTTCTTCACAAAGAAGATGCAAACCTTGCAGACTACGCAATAATTTATAATACATTACAAAAAGATCCTTGTAACTCAGAAAAGGAAGCTGTTATGCATATATACAGACAGCTACGTAATTCTGAGCCACCCGATGAAGCTACAGCAAGAGATGTTATAGATAAATTATTCTTTTCAGATAAACGCTACGACCTTGGAGACGTTGGTCGATACAGACTTAATAAAAAGCTTGGATCCGACACGGATATGGACACCAAAATCCTGACCGAAGGGGACATGATATTAATTATTAAGTATCTGATCGAACTTATTAATTCTAAGGCTGATGTAGATGATATCGATCACTTAAGTAACCGACGAGTAAGAACCGTTGGTGAACAACTATATAACCAATTTGGTGTAGGTTTAGCCAGAATGGCGCGCACAATTCGGGAACGAATGAATGTTCGCGACAACGAGGTTTTTACACCAGTTGATCTTATTAATTCAAAAACATTATCCTCAGTTATAAACTCGTTCTTCGGAACAAATGCCCTTTCTCAGTTCATGGATCAGACCAATCCACTGGCAGAAATGACACATAAACGTCGTATGTCTGCTCTTGGACCGGGAGGTTTATCGCGCGAAAGAGCCGGTTTTGAGGTTCGAGATGTGCACTACACCCACTATGGAAGATTATGCCCTATTGAAACCCCTGAGGGGCCGAATATTGGACTTATTTCTTCACTTTGTGTATTTGCCAAAATTAATGAACTTGGATTTATCGAAACACCTTACCGTAAAGTAAACAACGGAAATGTTGATCTTACAGGAGAAGGTGTTATTTATCTTAGTGCTGAAGAGGAAGAGGATAAAATTATCGCTCAAGCGAATGCTCCTTTAGATGAAAAAGGTAAATTTGTTAACGATCGGGTAAAATCCAGATTGGAAGCCGACTATCCTGTTATTGGACCTGAAAAGGTGCATTTAATGGATGTGGCGCCGAACCAGATTGCCTCCATTGCGGCATCACTTATTCCGTTTCTGGAACATGATGATGCAAACCGCGCTTTGATGGGATCCAATATGATGCGTCAGGCCGTGCCCTTATTGCAACCTGAAGAACCTATTGTTGGTACAGGTATAGAGCGAAAAACGGCTATTGATTCACGTAATGTCCTTTTGGCTGACGCCGATGGAATAGTCGAATATGTTGATGCGCAAGAAATTGTTATTCGTTATACACGTTCCGAAGATGATCGTTTTGTGAGTTTTGAAGACGATACCATTCGGTACAGACTCGATAAATTCCATAAAACAAACCAGAGTAGTGCGTTAAATATTCGTCCGATTGTTCATCCCGGACAAAAAGTTCAAAAAGGAGATATACTTACAGAGGGCTACGGAACCAAGGGAGGAGACCTTGCTTTGGGCCGAAACCTTAAGGTAGCATTCATGCCTTGGAAAGGATATAACTTTGAGGATGCCATTGTTATTAGTGAAAGAGTTGTGCGTGAAGACGTATTTACTTCAATCCATATTAATGAGCACATTCTTGAAGTACGCGATACCAAAAGGGGTGTTGAAGAGCTAACGGCTGATATTCCGAATGTTAGCGAAGAAGCTACGAAAGATTTGGATGAAAACGGATTAATTCGCATCGGCGCTCATATTAAACCGGGCGATATACTAATTGGAAAAATTACCCCAAAAGGGGAATCCGATCCTTCTCCGGAAGAAAAACTTCTACGTGCGATTTTTGGTGATAAGGCAGGTGATGTAAAAGATGCATCACATAAAGCCGGCCCATCAGATTTTGGCGTTATCATTGATAAAAAACTCTTCTCACGAACCGTTAAAGATCGTAAAGTTAAATCTGCTGAAAAATTGCTTATCGAAAAGCTTGATAAGGAAATGGTAGAAAGAATAAATGAACTTAAAAACCGGTTGGTGGATAAACTCTTTATTCTTGTGAATGGTAAAACTTCACAAGGTGTTAAAGATTATTTTGATAACGAAGTAATTCCGAAGGGTACAAAATATACACAAAAGCTTTTAAGTGATTTAGAATACAGGCACATTAACCCTGTTAAATGGACTACTGATAAAGCGAAAAATGAACTCATCGAGAAAGTTATTCATAACTTCAATGTGAAGTATATGGAAATCGATGGGGAATTTAAACGTAAGAAATTCAATATAACCATTGGCGATGAGTTGCCAAACGGAATTCTTAAGTTGGCCAAAGTATATGTCGCTCAAAAACGTAAGATTAAAGTAGGTGATAAAATGGCGGGTCGCCACGGTAACAAAGGTATTGTTGCCAAGGTAGTTAGAGCCGAAGATATGCCATTCCTTGAGGATGGAACACCTGTGGATATTGTCTTAAACCCATTGGGTGTGCCATCTCGTATGAACCTGGGACAGATATATGAAACTGTTTTAGGTTGGGCCGGTCAGAAATTAGGTCTGAAATTTTCTACTCCGATTTTTGACGGGGCTACCTTGGACGAGATTTCACAATATACAGATAAAGCCGGTGTGCCACGTTACGGTAAAACTCAACTAGTCGATGGCGAAACAGGTGAACCTTTTCATCAGCCTGCAACAGTTGGAGTTATTTATATGCTTAAACTTGGGCATATGATTGAGGATAAGATGCACGCCAGATCTATTGGACCATACTCGCTCATTACACAGCAGCCACTTGGAGGTAAAGCTCAGTTTGGTGGACAGCGTTTTGGAGAGATGGAAGTTTGGGCACTTGAAGCATTCGGTGCTTCGAATATACTCCAGGAAATTCTTACGCTTAAATCTGATGATGTACAAGGTCGGGCAAAAGCCTACGAGTATATTGTTAAAGGAGAGTCGTTGCCGGAGCCGGGTGTACCTGAATCGTTCAATGTGCTGTTGCACGAACTTCGAGGTCTAGGTTTAAGCATTAGCCTCGATTAATTGACTGTGCCTTAGGTACTTTTAGTATGATAATAAAATAATTCGTCTAATATGGCATTCAGAAGAGATAATAAAGTTAGTAGCGACTTTACGAAAGTAACAGTAAGTCTCGCTTCGCCGGAAGAGATTTTAGAAAGATCTTTTGGTGAGGTTCAGAAGCCCGAAACAATTAATTACCGTACATACAAACCCGAACGAGATGGTTTGTTTTGCGAGCGTATTTTCGGGCCGGTAAAGGACTACGAATGTCACTGCGGTAAATACAAACGTATTCGCTATAAGGGAATTGTTTGTGACCGATGTGGTGTTGAAGTAACAGAAAAAAAAGTACGTCGCGAGCGAATGGGGCACATCAACCTCGTTGTGCCCGTGGCGCACATCTGGTATTTCAGATCGCTACCCAATAAAATAGGCTATTTGTTAGGGTTACCTACAAAAAAGCTTGATTCTATAATATACTACGAAAGATATGTAGTAATTAAACCGGGTATTAAAGTAGAAGATGGCGTTGAATATTTAGATTTCCTCACCGAAGAAGAATATTTGGATATTCTGGAAACTCTTCCCAAAGAAAATCAATATCTGGAAGATGACCATCCCGACAAGTTTTTAGCTAAAATGGGTGCAGATGCGCTTCATGAACTTTTAGCCAACCTTGATTTGGATGAATTGTCGTTCACTTTGCGCGATAAAGCAAGTAAAGAAACATCGCAGCAAAGAAAAAATGAAGCACTGAAAAGACTACAGGTCGTAGAGGCATTTCGTGCTGCTAAAGGAAAAAACCGTCCTGAATGGATGATACTTCAGGTAGTTCCGGTTATTCCGCCCGAACTGCGCCCACTTGTTCCTCTCGATGGTGGTCGGTTTGCAACTTCCGATTTGAACGACTTGTACAGACGGGTGATTATCCGAAACAATCGACTCAAACGATTGATCGAGATTAAGGCTCCCGAGGTAATCTTGCGTAACGAAAAACGTATGTTGCAAGAAGCTGTCGACTCTCTTATCGACAACTCAAGAAAATCTAATGCGGTTAAAACCGATGCAAACAGACCTCTTAAATCGTTAAGTGATAGTCTTAAAGGAAAACAAGGTCGATTTAGACAAAACTTGCTGGGAAAACGTGTCGATTATTCGGCTCGTTCAGTAATTGTAGTTGGGCCTGAATTGAAAATGCATGAGTGCGGAATTCCTAAAGATATGGCTGCTGAACTTTATAAGCCATTCGTAATTCGCAAACTTATTGAACGAGGAATCGTTAAAACCGTTAAATCAGCAAAGAAAATTGTTGATAGACGCGATCCGGTTGTTTGGGATATTCTTGAAAATGTATTAAAAGGCCATCCGGTTCTACTTAACCGGGCGCCTACTTTGCACAGGCTTGGTATTCAATCATTTCAACCAAAACTTATAGAGGGAAAAGCTATTCAGTTACACCCACTTGCATGTACTGCATTTAACGCCGACTTTGACGGTGACCAGATGGCTGTTCACTTGCCATTGGGAAATGCCGCAGTTTTGGAAGCACAAATGCTCATGCTTGGTTCGCATAATATTCTTAACCCTGCCAACGGAGCACCAATTACCGTTCCTTCGCAGGATATGGTTTTGGGTCTATACTACATTACGAAAGAACGCGATGATGCCAAAGGAGAAGGATACGTGTTTTATTCGCCCGAAGAAGTAAAAATTGCATACAACGAAAATAAAATTGGGTTGCATGCTCACATTAAGGTGAGAATACCCATTATGCAACCAGACCGTTCGTTCAAAGTTGAACTAATTAGTACAACCGTAGGTCGAGTATTGTTTAATGAAGTAGTGCCGCCCGAAGCCGGTTATATTAATGAGCTTCTTACCAAAAAGGCGCTACGCGACATTATCGGTCGAATTTATAAATTGTGTGGAACCAAAGTAACTGCTAATTTCCTCGATAATATTAAAGATATCGGTTATAAGATGGCATTCCGAGGAGGCTTGTCGTTTAACCTTGACGATGTTATTATTCCGGCCGAAAAAGCAACTCTCGTTAAAGAGGGATATGCGCAAGCCGATGAGGTTGCCAATAACTACAATATGGGTTTCATTACCAATAATGAGCGCTATAATCAGGTTATTGATATCTGGACACACACGAATGCAAAACTGACTCAGATTTTGATGAATCAGTTGAGTACCGATAATAAAGGTTTCAACTCAGTTTATATGATGCTTGACTCCGGTGCTAGGGGATCTAAAGAACAGATTCGTCAGCTTTCGGGTATGAGGGGATTGATGGCAAAACCACAGAAAAGTGGAGCCTCCGGTGCAGAAATTATTGAAAACCCGATTTTGTCGAACTTTAAGGAAGGACTATCGGTACTTGAGTACTTTATTTCTACTCACGGTGCACGTAAAGGTTTGGCCGATACCGCTCTTAAAACTGCCGATGCGGGATATCTCACACGTCGTCTTGTTGATGTATCGCAAGATGTTGTCGTAAAAATGACCGATTGTGGAACACTGAGAGGTCTTGTTGCTACAGCAATTAAGAAAAATCAGGAAGTGGTTGAAACATTATACGATCGTATTTTGGGACGTACTGCATTGAATGATGTAGTGCATCCGCTTACAGGCGATCTTATGGTCAAAGCAGGTGAAATAATTGATGAAGATATTGCACTAGGCATCGAAGAATCTCTATTGGAACAGGTCGAAATACGTTCGGTATTAACGTGTGAAGCCCAACAGGGTGTTTGCTCGAAATGCTACGGACGTAGTATGTCGACAGGTAAAGATGTTCAAATGGGAGAGGCTGTCGGTGTAATTGCAGCACAATCCATTGGAGAGCCGGGTACACAGCTAACACTGCGAACCTTCCACGTTGGGGGTACAGCATCGAATATTGCTGCTGAATCCACAATTGTAGCCGGATATAACGGTATTGCAGAAATAGAAGAATTGCGAACAGTTCCATTTGTAGATGATGCCGGTATCACAAGTCATATTGTGATTGGGCGTTTGGGAGAAATTCGTATTATTGATGAGAATACCGAACTTACATTAAGTAATCACAACATACCTTATGGAGCTAAAATTTATATCAAAAATGGCGACAAGGTACAAAAAGGTGATTTGATGTGTGAGTGGGACCCTTATAATGCTGTAATTATTTCAGAGGCCGAAGGTAGCGTGTCGTTTAAGAATGTTATTGAAGGTATAACTTTCCGTGAAGAAGCCGATGAACAAACCGGTTTCCGCGAAAAAGTTATTACTGAAACGCGCGATAAGACCAAGAACCCAATGATAAAAATCCTCGATAAAGATGGAGAAGAGACCAAGGCGTACAACTTGCCTGTAGGCGCTCACATTGCCGTTGAGGAATCAGATAGAGTTAAGGTTGGACAGGTTATTGTAAAAATACCCCGATCTGCAGGTAAATCTGGTGATATTACCGGTGGTCTGCCAAGGGTTACTGAGCTTTTCGAAGCTAGAAACCCATCCAATCCATCAGTCGTTTCTGAAATTGATGGTGAAGTTAGCTTTGGAAAAATTAAACGTGGTAATCGCGAAGTTATTATTACGTCTAAAGCCGGACAAGCCAAAAAGTACCTTGTTTCGTTGTCGAAACAGATCCTTGTTCAGGAAAATGATTATGTGCGTGCAGGAATGCCATTGTCTGAAGGTGCTACCACACCGATTGATATTCTTTCGGTTCAGGGACCAACTAAAGTTCAGGAGTATATTGTGAACGAGGTTCAGGAAGTGTACCGAATGCAGGGTGTGAAAATTAATGATAAGCACTTTGAAGTTATTGTACGTCAAATGATGCGTAAAGTAGCAATTGTTGATGCCGGTGATACTAAGTTTCTTGAGAAACAAGAGGTTGATAAGCTCGACTTTATGAGAGAAAATAACTGGATTTATGGTCGCAAAGTTGTAACCGATCCCGGCGAATCTCATAACTTAAAGGTAGGGCAAATCGTTAGCCTAAGAGAACTGCGCGACGAAAACTCAATGCTTAAACGTCGAGACTTGAAACGTGTTGAAGTGAGGGATGCTATTCCGGCCACATCAAATCAGGTGCTTCAGGGTATTACAAAAGCTGCCCTACAAACAAAATCGTTTATTAGTGCTGCTTCCTTCCAGGAAACGACTAAGGTTCTTAACGAGGCCGCAATTCGCGCCAAACAAGATTTCTTAGAAGGCCTGAAAGAGAATGTAATTGTCGGTCATAAAATTCCGGCGGGTACCGGAGCTAGAAAATTTGACAACTTGTTGGTCGGTAGTCGTGAAGACTTCGATAAGTTGGTTGATCATAAAAAGGAGACCGCAAAGTCTTAACCGAAATATACTAAAAAAAGTGCAGCCGTTGGTTGCACTTTTTTTTTGCCCTAAAATCCGCAAGCATAGTAGATATAAATTGCGGCATGGTTAATTGAAGGGTGAAATCTATTTGGCGAATTGAATAAATTACCGATCTATTATATCGATTAGCCCGCACGAATGATTAAATTTGTAGTATTGCATGTGGATCCAAATTCCGTAAGTGTTTTATTTTGATGTTAGAACGCTTGCGCAATTTGGGAGGCCAATACGATTTGTCTAATTAATTAACATAAAAAATAATAATATGAATAATCCGAACGAGAAGAAAAAGAATCAGGTGAATATCGAATTGAAAGAAGATATTGCAGAAGGTATCTATTCTAATTTAGCTGTTATCACCCACTCGCCGGCTGAATTTGTTGTAGACTTTGTGCGAATTATGCCCGGTTTACCCAAGGCTCCCGTTAAAGCACGCATAGTTTTGACTCCTGAACACGCCAAGCGCCTAATGAATGCTCTTCAGGACAACATCAATAAATATGAGTCTGTACATGGCCCAATTAAAGGTGGAGGCGGTGCAAAAGGCGATATCCCTATGGGATTTGGAGGCCCTACAGCCCAAGCATAATTTACGTTCATTCTTGAAAAAAGAGCCCGTTTACTGTTGTATTTGCCTATTGCAAATGATGTAGTAAACGGGCTTTTGTTTTGATCGTTAACCTACCTGTAGTTTAATTCTGAATACCATCGAAGGGGTTTTCATATAATGTTTATGGAATTTGTCATTAGCTGCTTCCAAGTATCCAGGCCGTTAAATCTACTAGACACAAACTAATTTATAATTAGGTATCTGTAATTCTCTATTTGTTAGATATGTGTTAATGAAATGGTAAAGATGTTCTTTTTACGAACCATTTTTGTATTTTTCCGTTATGAATTAATAAACCCTAAAAATTACACTTATGAGAAAAGTTATTTTTTTATTAACACTTCCTTTATTAATGTTTGCGTTCACTTCATGTGATGAAGATTCAGAAGTTTTATCTGGCCCATCTGATGATGATATGCAGCCCGTTTCCGATAATATGAAAGCAGAAAAGGGGATTATGAATGCTATGAGTTATATGAATCCATATGGATTGGATGAGGATCTCTCCGGGAAATCGGTAAGTGCCGATCCTCAGTTTATTTGGATTGATGCCACGGAGTATATTATCAAAGTTGACTTTGAAAATGTTGATGGCTCAGGAGGTTCTATTACAATTGATTATGATAGCAACCCTTTTGCTCCGAATCTCGACCAAATTGCTGCAGTTGGAACACTTGAAAACTATATTGCAGATGGGGTTACGTATAACGGAGAAATGAATTTTACATTGGTAAATGGTCAATCAACACCCGAATTTACACTTTCAAACACAGATGTTGATCCGCTTACAATGGAAACAGATGCTAATGTGGCCACATGGTTAGGTACTAAAACGTTTGTTTGGATGGATGGATCAGAAACCCCTTTCCAACGCCTCGACGATATGTTTGAAACATCCGGATCGGCCACCGGCGTTTCTGTTCTTGGCTACAACTACAGTGTGGAAAGTACAGGGCTAATTTTAAGTCCCGATTGCGATTATGTAATGGCTGGTACAATGGTGATTAAAAACATGGTTGGAACCGATGATGAAACTACGTTAACGATGGATTATAGCGTTAATGCCAATGGTGATGCTCTGAATGAGCCCGATTGTAACCCGTATTTCAAGTTGAATTTCTTGTCTTCATCAATGGAGTTGAATATTATTATGAACATGAATGATTTTTAAAACTCCGCAACGATTTGTTGCGCTAAAAAGGCGTGATAAGTATGTGAAACTTGTACAATAATTAAGAAGCCGTCAAAAAATTGACGGCTTTTTTTCTGTGTGTGATACAAAATTTGCCGGCTTTTTATTAATTTCGAAACCTCATTTAAACCAGATTTTTTTCGGATTTTAATGGGATATAAATAATTAATCACAAAATATAGGTTTTATACTAATTTAAAATGTCTCCTTATGTTACAGCGCATTCAGACTTTATTTATTTTTATTGCAATTGTTTTAACGCCGGTTCTATTTCTTTTTCCTATCGCCCAATTTTCTGCAGATGCACAAACAGTCATATTTAAGATAGTGTCGTTAGAAAGTCAACAAGGAGTATTGCTCGTGGCTACTTATCCATTATTAATCATTTCGGGTTTGCTTGCTTTCTTGCTGATTTTCCAACTTGTAAATTTTAAAAAACGGATCAGACAAATGCAAACCGGCAAGGCCATAATATGGCTGTCTGTTATTTGGTATGTTGTGGCTGCTATTTATGTATATAATTACTTTGGAACCATCGATATTATTTACAATACCACACCTCATTTGGCACTTTTTGTGCCGGTACTACTTATTGTGTTTGTTGCGTTTGCGAATAAATACATTAAAAAAGACGAAGATCTGGTGCGCTCAATTGATCGTATTCGATAATTCGTGGTTAAGAAGCACCTATAATGGCCATATATGCATGTGAAAACAGTTTTCCCGAGCATCGGGGGGCTTTTTTTACAAGTTGCCGAGCATTTTATTTAAAAATCAATCATTTTTCATGATACATCGAATTAGCATACTTTTATTTTTAGCTATCCTTCCCATTTTTCTGCTTGGACAGAGCAATAGCGATATTCAATTGGCCAGAGAATATTTACGTCAAAAAGAATATAATAAAGCAGCCATGCTTTACGAGGAGCTGTATCGGCAACAGCCGTCGTCGGGTGTGTTTTTTCGATATTATGTTCAGTCGCTTTTAGGTCAAGGCGAATACGATAAGGCGGAGCGCATTGCTAAAAAGCATATTCGGAGAAATCGGACAGACTTGTCTGCGCGAATAGAACTGGGACAAATTTATCAACAACAGGGACAGGAATCCAAAGCTACCGATGTGTATGAGGAGATAATTGATGAAGTTGCGGGCAATTCCAATCAAATGCGGCAGATAGCCAATACATTTATTGGTCGCCGGCAGTTTGGATGGGCAGAGAAAGTATATTTGGCGGCTGCCAAACGGCACGGCGATTATAAATTCAATTACGAGCTGGCCAATATCTACTATTATCAGCGGAACTACCCCAAAATGATCGATTCGTACCTCGATTTGCTTGCCGTAAACGACCGTTATTTGAACACAGTTAAAAATCGGTTGAATGCTGCCGTGTACTCCGATACAGACGATACGTTGGTTGACATGCTCAAAGATCGATTGTTACTAATGAGCCAGAAACACAATGGTACCGATGTGTTTAACGAACTACTTATATGGGCTTATTTGGAAGATAATGAGTACGATATGGCATTGGTTCAAGCTTATGCACTTGACAAACGAAATAATGAAAATGGCGATCGTATCATACATATTGTGAGACAGGCTTTGGGCGAAAATCGATTTGGCGTTGTGGCCGATGGTGCTGAGTACGTAATGCGCAAAGGTTCAGATCAGCCCTATTATCTTTTAGCCCGGCAGTTATACCTTAAATCGAAATACGAGCAAGTCGATAAGGGAATTATATTTGCTGAAGCGGACATTCGGCAACTTATTGGGGAGTACCAACACGCAATTGATGAGAACCGACGTTCTCCGGAGGCTTTGCCGTTTTATGCAGATATTGCACGGTTGTATGCATTTCATTTGTATTTACCCGATTCAGCCCTTGTTTTTGTCGATCAGGCAAGAGAGTTTTTACGAATCTCAGATGAAGACAAGGCAGAGCTCGATGTTTTGGAGGCCGATATTCGTTTGGCCGGTGACGATATTTTCGAATCGATCCTAATTTATGCTTCTGTAGAGCGTTCTTTCAGGAACAGTGTTATTGGTTCGCTGGCTAAATTGCGGAAAGCAACCATGGCCTTTTATCAATGCGATTTCGATTGGGCTCTTAGTCAAGTCGATGTGCTGAAGGCCATGGTTGCTTTCCGCAATTTAGCCAGCGAACCAATAACACTGTTCCTGAAAGAACGCTCTACAGA
>JAWOEM010000408.1:0-6860 GCA_046482785.1 Salinivirgaceae bacterium | reverse complement strand
CCGATTGCTGCTTTTCGTTATACGAGGCTTGTAGTAGCTCATCGAGCATCGCGTAAAGCTTGTGTATGTGGGGCTGCGATAAGCGTGCTTTGGTGTGGAAGTACAAATCGTCATTGAACAACGAAAGCCCAGTGGCATCGCGTTGTTTGTTTAGCATGTGGATTATTGCCGCTGCTGCGTACACGCTAAATTGTAGTTTGTTTGTATGGCTCTTGACGGGAAAAAACATCGATGACGATGTGTCGATGACAATTTGGCATCGTAGGTTGGTTTCTTCTTCGAATCGTTTTACGTACAGTTTTCCGGTGCGTCCGTATAGTTTCCAGTCGATAAATCGCACCGACTCGCCTTTATTGTAGGCGCGGTGCTCGGCAAATTCTACCGAAAAACCGTGGAAAGGACTGCGGTGCAATCCGGTAATAAACCCTTCAACTATTTGGCGTGCAAAAAAGTCGAGACTATTCAGGTGACTAACCTCACGAATTTGTTTTACGGTAATTTTTTCCGGCATAGTGCTGATAGGTATAATTCACGATTCGATTAATTCTTTTATAAATTTTCCAGTAATTGTTCTTATATCATTACCAATTATATTCCAATCATTTGCAACCGCAAAGTAACAAAAAAAAGGCTGTTTGGTCAAAACAGCCTATAATTATTATAGCTTCTTTTGGTATACTATGCAACAATTCGTTACGAAGCAGTTGCTATTTTTGTTTGTTACAGTAAAGCGTCAAGCTTTTCTGCTATTTTAGCTTTGGGTACGGCGCCTACCTGCTTGTCGACTACCTCACCGCCTTTAAAGTAAAGCACAGTAGGTATGTTGCGAACACCATATTTTGCGGCAATGCCGGGGTTGCTGTCCACATCAACTTTCGTGATAAGTGCTTTTCCTTCGTATTCTGTGCTGAGTTCTTCCATGATGGGAGTCAGCATTTTACACGGGCCACACCATTCTGCCCATAGATCAACAATTACAGGTACTTCTGATTTTAGTACTTTTTCTTCGAACGTTGCTTCTGTTAATTCTAATGCCATAGTTTTAATGTTTTAATTTTTCGATTGTAATATTAGCAATTATTTTGCCATTAACTTAGTCTGTTTAATAAAACGTGCTTTTTTGGTTGTATTGCATGCACTAATTGAAGGTGTATTCCAAATCTGGAAATCTTTCCAAATAATTAACCAGCTCATTTGAGACTTCTACATTTATTTTCCGCGAAAAGAGCGGTACCAGCATGTTTTTTTCCGGATCGTGCACTATGAAGTTTAGGGCTACTTTTCCTGCCTTTTGATTCATTAAATCGTACATTTCCGTCACAAGCTCTTGTGTAAGGGCGTTAATAGGAATTTTTATGCGCATGGTTTTTATTTTTTCTTCGCGGGCATCAACCAAGTTGCTGATTTCTTTAACCTTAAATTCGAGTTCGTCGGTATTTCCCCATTCGCGAAATTGTACTTTCCCTTTTATAAGCAGGTACCAATCTTTTTCCATGTAGGGTTTAAAGTTCATGTAATCTTTCCCAAAAAATGCAAAAGAGTATTGGCCGCTGAAATCTTCAATTGTAAGTCGGCCCCACGGCTTGCCGGTTTTGGTTGTAAGGTGTTTTACTTCCGAAACCATTCCGCCCACAGTAACTTCTTTGTTTTCGAAATTCGGTAAATCCTGGTCAATTTCAACTAATTTGGTGTTGCACAAGTGGTTTAGCTCTACCTTGAAATCGTCGAGCGGGTGTTCCGATAAGAAAATTCCCACATACTCTTTTTCTTTGTTCATGCGCGCCATCTTGTTCCATGGTATTCCACTTGGAACAGCCGGTTTGGCCACTTCGAATCCTTCTACATCGGCGCCAAAGAGCGACTGTTGAGCACTGGCGCTTTCTTCTTTAACCCGGTTTCCGTATTTTATAATTTGTTCTATAAATGCTTGTCCCGTTTCATTGGTGTCGAAGTAGCTGTGGCGTTCGATTCCGAAGCAATCGAATGCGCCCGAGTAGGCCAGTCCTTCCATGTTCTTTTTGTTTACGATATGCATATCTACTTTCTCTACAAAATCGTAAATGTCGGCAAACTTGCCTTGCTCTTTTCGTACTTCAATAATGTGAGCTACTACGTTGCTTCCCACTGTTTTTACAGCTCCCAGTCCAAAGCGCACGTCGCCCTGTGGTGTAACATTAAATTTGTAGATACTCTCATTTACATCGGGCCCGAGCACGTTTATTCCCATGTGCTTGGTTTCGTCGAGGAAGATGGTTACTTTGCTGATATCTGATAAGTTACGGCTGAGAACCGCTGCCATAAAGTGCGAAGGAAAGTGTGCTTTTAAATATGCAGTTTGGTACGATACGTAGGCATAGCAAACGGAGTGTGATTTGTTGAATGCATACTCGGCAAATGCCTCCCAATCTTTCCAAATCTTTTCTATTAGTTTTTCCGGGTCTTTGTTTTCTTGTTTGCAGCCTTCGGTAAATTTTGGATTGGCCAGAGCCCCTTCGCGAAACTTTACTTTCAGGTCGGCCATAATGCTTTTTAGCTTTTTACCCATCGCTTTACGCAAACTATCGGACTGTCCGCGGGTGAAGTTGGCCAGTTTGCGTGAAAGCAACATTACCTGCTCCTGAAAGACTGTAATTCCGTATGTTTCTTCCAGATACTCTTTCATGAGTGGGTGGTCGTATTCAATTTTTTTCCGGCCGTGTTTCCGGTCAATGAAATCGGGTATGTAGGCCATTGGTCCCGGGCGGTAAAGGGCGTTCATTGCCACAAGGTCTTCAAAACGGTCGGGTTTGAGGTTACGCAGGTGCTTTTTCATGCCCGGCGATTCAAACTGAAAGAGGGCGGTGGTTTCGCCGCGCGAATAAAGTTCAAATGTTTTGGCGTCGTTTAGCGCAACATGTTCAATATCGGGCGTAAAGCCCTTGGAATCTTGAATGTACTCCAGGCAGTCTTTTATTATTGATAGCGTTTTGAGCCCCAGAAAGTCCATTTTCAACATTCCAATGCTTTCTACAAACCTGCCATCATATTGGGTAACAAGTAGTTTTGCTTCTTTTGCTTTGCAAACGGGTACGTACTCTGTAAGGCTTTCTTTGGAGATAATAATTCCACAGGCATGCACACCCGTTTGGCGAACCGAACCTTCGAGCTTTTCGGCATATTGGAGTACGGCGCGCTCTTCTGTGGTGCCTTCTGTGCTAATTTGTCTTAGTTCGCTCGATTCTTTGTATGCTTTTTTGAAACTCATTTTGGGCGCTTCGGGCACGAGTTTCGCTATTTCGTCGGCTCTTTTGAGCGGAAATTCCTGCACACGAGCCACATCGCGAATCGACGATTTTGTGGCCATGGTGCCAAACGTGATGATGTGTGCCACCTTGTCGGCGCCATATTTATCCACTACCCATTCCAATATTTCTTGTCGTCCGTCGTCATCAAAATCAATATCGATATCGGGCATCGAAATCCGGTCGGGGTTAAGGAAACGTTCGAATAGCAAATCGTACTTTACAGGATCGATATTTGTAATTTTCAACGCAAAAGCCACTGCCGAGCCTGCAGCCGAACCACGACCGGGGCCTACAATTACGCCCATTTCCCTTGCCGCTGCAATAAAATCCCATACAATGAGAAAATATCCGGGGAATCCCATGTTTTTTATGGTTTCCAGCTCAAAATCAATTCGTTCAACAACGCTTTCTTCCAGTTCTTCGCCCCAGCGTTCTTTTGCTCCTTCGTAGGTTAGGTGGCGCAGGTAGTCGTCTTCAGTTTCAAATCCCTCGGGGAGCGTAAAGTAGGGCATAATGGGATCGCTATCAAGTTCCATGAACTCAACTTTATCGACAATTTCTTGTGTGTTGGTCACTGCCTCGGGCACATCGGAAAACAGTTCCTGCATTTCTGCCGTGGTTTTAAAATACTCCTCTTTTGTATAGCGCATCCGTTTGGGATCGTTTACAGGAGTGTTGGTTACCAGGCATATAAGTCGGTCGTGGGCTTCGGCATCTTCGGCGTTTGTGAAATGCACATCGTTTGTGGCTATAAGTTTAATATCGAGGTCTTTCGCCATTTTAATTATTACGCTGTTCACCTGTTGTTGCCGATCGTAAATTTCTTCGCGTTGGCGTGGGGCTTTCGCCGGATGCCGCATCAGTTCCAAATAAAAGTCATCGCCAAAAAGATTTTTAAACCACTTTGCGCGTTCGTATGCCACATCAATTTGGTCTTTTAAAATATATTGTGGAATTTCGCCACCCAAACATGCAGAGCTGGCAATAATGCCTTCGTGGTATTTTTCCAGCAACTCGTGGTCGATACGAGCGTTGTAATAAAAGCCATCGGTAAATGCAATGGAGCTGAGCTTCATTAGGTTCTTGTAGCCAGTTTCATTTTTGGCAAGTAAAATGAGGTGATGGCCGCGGTTTTCTTTCCCTTTTTCCATTACGTGGCGGCCATTGGCAGCTACGTATGTCTCTATCCCAATTATGGGCTTTATGTCGTTCGCTTTTGCTTGATTCCAAAAATCTTTTACTCCAAACATGTTTCCATGGTCGGTTATAGCTACGGCTTCCATACCGTCGGCTTTGGCCTTTTCCATAATTTCATTAATCTTCGACGCGCCGTCGAGAATGGAGTATTGCGTGTGCAGGTGCAGATGGGTAAATTTCGGCATAGGTTCTTCTTTTCTTTTACAAATGCAAAAATACCCTGTTTTGTTCGGCGACGATAATAATTTGTTGTGAATATTTGAACAAATTAATGAATGTTTTCAACAATACGGATTAACTCTTCAATTTCAGCAGGTTGTAGGTAAAAGGTTGTGCGTCGGTTTCTGTAATTGTCAGATATTTCCTGATTATTAAGTACTTGCTTGGCGTATGCATGTATTTGGAATCCTAGCCCTTTCCAAATCAAAAGGCGGTCGATGCTATGCTCGAGTCGAATTTTACCGCGTTTTGTAGTGTATTGCATGCCGGTTTTTGCAATTTTTCCCGTACGCTTTCGCTGATAATCCACAATATGGGCTATTTCATGAGCAAATAAACCTACCCGTGCATTGAATGACAATTGGTTAAGGGTTGCGCCTTTTGTTTTTCCTGCGTTTTGGTTGAAAACCATTAAGTATTTTCGTTTGTCTTTTCTTCGCAAAACAGAAAATGCTTTTGGCCGACATTGCATAGTGGTGGAGATATTCCGGTATCGAAATTCGATGTGTACATTTTTGAGTGTTGGAAAATGTGCCAGGGCTGTATAAAAACTTGTGCGGTATTGGCCGCTATAGTTTATGTTTGCGTGTGCAGCATCAATAGAGTCTATACGGTTTGCAACCCGAAGACTGTCAAATGAGCGTGACTCTGCCCGCCCGGCAACAGCCATAAATACAATGAGAAAGATAATGTAGATACGATAAAGGTTGTTCATTATTTACTCCTGTGCGTTTCGACTGACGGTTATTGCTAATCATAAAATATGCCACAGTGTTCCGGCAATTAGTCTACGAGAAATACTATTTTTGCGTTACAAACCGATTGTTAAAAAATGCGACCCATAATTCACGCTTCACCGTTACAGGGGTTTACTGATTTTAGATTTCGAAATGCTGTTCAGCAGTTCACAGGCGGTGTCGACCATTTTTATGCGCCGTATATCAGGCTTACCGGGAGCAAACCCATAAAGAAAAGTCAGCGCGCCGATCTGTTGCCCGAAAATAATGTGGGCTACACCGTTGTTCCGCAAGTGCTTACAGCCGATGTCTCGGAGTTTTTGCAGGTAATTGATTTTGTGAAAGAGCTTGGCTATTCTGCCTTAAACTGGAATTTGGGTTGTCCTTACCCTATGGTAACAAAGCGTGGAATGGGAGCAGGGTTGTTGCCTTATCCGCAAAAAATTGAGGCTATTTTAACGCAAGTATTTGCGCAAAGCGAAATTAAACTTTCGGTAAAGTTGCGGTCGGGCTACGCCGATGAAAATGAAGTTTTTCCGGTACTGCAAGTGTTGGAGCAATTCCCAGTTTCCGAAATTGCGCTTCATCCGCGTATTGGTAAACAGTTGTACAAGGGAACAGCCAATGTTGATGTGTTTGAGGCATGTCTCGGTCATACTTCGCATAAACTTATTTACAATGGCGATATTACAACGGTAAGCGATTGGCGACTTCTGCAAAGCCGCTTTCCCGATGTTGATGAGTGGATGATCGGCCGTGGAATAATTATGAATCCGTTTTTGCCTCAAATGATTAAGGCCAATTCGGAACAGTTGCCCGAACAGTGGCGCCAAACATTTGGTAAGTTTCACGATACATTATTAAACGCCTATGCAGAGCAGCTTTCAGGGCATGCGCACCTGATAATGCGAATGTATCAGTTTTGGCAGTATTTTATTCATCTGTTTCCTGACCATGTTAAAGTGTTGAAAAAGGTAAAAAAAGCAAAAACGATCGACGATTATATGGCTGCTGTACGGTGCATGTTAGTCGACCAGACATGAAAGCGTTTTAATGGCAGTTATGCTTTTATAGCGAAAAGCAGGCTGCAAAGCATTCTGTTAATGTGTTTTGGATACGCAATAATACAGCTGGTTTCATTGTTTTTTCTTGCGTATTTTGGGTATCTTTGCCTTACATCGTGCATTTTGTACGGTTGAATTAGTCATTGTTTTTTGGCTGAGAAGCCATAACTTAACTTCACATTATGAGTACTTTAACTATACTTTTGGGTATTATTGGCGGTCCCGAATTACTTATTATCGCACTGATTATTCTGGTGCTTTTTGGCGGTAAAAAAATTCCCGAACTCATGCGCGGATTGGGCAAAGGCGTTAAAGAATTTAAAGATGCCAGCAAAGAAACGCGAGATACGTTTAATGAG
>JAWOEM010000386.1:0-2888 GCA_046482785.1 Salinivirgaceae bacterium | reverse complement strand
CAATAAACATAACCCGCATCAACATCAACTGCAATCCCGTAACATAACTTTTCATTTGTATAACTTCCAATCGCTATGGGATTATCACCGTTAAAGTTATTCAAAATTATTGATTGATCAGCAAAATGTGTGTAAAAAATGTATCCATTTTTATGATCAATGCCCAAACCAGCACCATCAACAGGAGAACCATTGTGGTTTTGCACCACCACTTCAAGCCCCGTGCCATCAGTGTTTACGCGCCATATACCACCATCGTCGTAGTAACCGTCGTTAGCAAAATAGAGCATTTGATCCTCTGGGTTAAAAGTTAACCCAAGTGGTAAGAAGTCGCTAATATCAACGGCTACTTCGGCATTTGAACCATCAAGATTGCAGCGCATTATTTTGCCAAATCCATCGGAGTTTTCAATGGCAAAGTAAAGCTGGTTATTTGCAATTGTTATGCCCCACGGTGAGCCGCCTTCGCTCGTTTCTGCCAAGGTTAAAACGGTTTCGGATGAAGAGCCGTCGATTGCAGCTTTTATAATCTGCTGGCCTCCTTTATCGCTAATGTAAACAAATGCATTTGTGGTATCGACAACCAGAAAACGCCCATCAGTTGTTGTAAAGTCTCCTAATTCTGAAATAATGGCGTCGGTAGTGTCAATAACTGAATAATACGTTTTGTTGTCGTATTTATTGGTAAAATAAAGCGATTTTAACGGCTCTCCTTTAATTTTTATCTGTGCCGTTTTAGTTGTACGATTATAGTAAACATTATGCTGGGGTTCAATTGTAAGGGTAATATCGTAGATACCCGCTTCTTCATAAATCATTGTGGGATTTTCGGCTTCCGATGTTTGTCCATTCCCAAAATCCCAGCTGTAGTAGTTAGTATTAATCGATTTATTTGTAATTGTAACCTTTGCCGGTGCAATGGCATTATTGGTTACCGTGTACGAGAAATCGGCTTGCGAACTTGGCAGGGGCGCATCTATTTCATCGTCTTTACAGCTGCTAAGTACAACGGTGGACAAAGCTAATGCAATGAGAAATATGTGTTTTATTTTCATAATAATCGGTTTATATTATTGTATTTTTTTGTTTTAGAGTATAGCTCCTTTCTAATGGTATTTTCAGCATTGATTCATATAACCATTATTGGGAATCACAACTTTTTAATAGCCTGAGTTTTGCGTCATAGCACTATTAGTTTGCATTTCGCTAAGGGGTATAGGCATTAAATATTGGTCTGTGCTGGTTACGTTTGAAAGTTCCTCGAGTGCCATTTCTGTGCGCACAAGTTCGAACCAATAATTCCCTTCAAAAGCAAACTCTTTTCTTCGTTCTTCCTCTAATACTTTCATTAGCCCATCAATTGTTTCTACTTGTGTAGCAGTTAGCCCGGTGCGGGTTCTTACAGCATTAATGTCGTCACGAATATCTGTTATAGACCCATTTAATTCTGCAGTTGCTTCAGCTCTAATCAAGTAGAGTTCCGGTAGCCTTAAAACATAAACATTGTCTGAGCGTGTAGCTAATTCGGTGTATTTTTTTACAAAAAGACCATCGGAGTTATCGTTTATCGAAACCCGATAGCGTATAGAATCGGCTTCTCCGAAAAAGTTAAGTAAGCTATCAGAAGGAGTAAACTCTTGCCTTCCGCCAAATGAAACGGGTTGGAAGTATTGTGCCAGCAGATTGTTGTCTTGTTCATTAAATACAACTTGAAAAACAGATTCTTTATTGAGCGTTGCAGGGTAGAGATTTTGAAAATTAGGGAGTAAATCATATGTGGGATTTTCAATAACTTCTGTTGCATAACTTATTGCTGCCACATAGTCTTCTTCATATAGTTTTACTTTGGCAAGTAGCGCTTTCACAACGTCGGAATTGGCAGCTCCTTCAAAAATTGCACCACCACCGTAGCCAAAATATTCAAGTGCTAAGTCAAGATCGTCATTTATTTGTTTGTACACACTATCAACGCTTGAGCGCGCCACATTAAGGCTTTCGTTAACTTCTACTGTTGGTGTGGTTTTAATGGGAACGCCACCAAAGGTGCGTACAAGATTAAAATAGTGTAGTCCTCGCAAAAAGTGACAGTGAGCTAAATAGCTCTTTTCTTTTTCGCTACTTAACCCAGCTTGGTTAATATTTGCGAAAACCATATTGGTTCGATTTATGCCATCGAAAATTGTGTTCCAAAGCCCTTCTATTATGAAATTATTTGACTGAACTGCATTATTTGTAAATTCGGCATATTCTTGTGTTGTTCCGGTAACCATTAGGTTGCCCGACAATAAATCGGGGAGGACAACAAAATTACGACCATAGTAACTGCCCGATTGGAGCACATCGTAACATCCGGCTACTGTGCTCCGAATTGCATCTTCATTGGCGAAAGCCGCATCTTGCGGAATATCGCCCGTGGGTTCTACATCAAGTATATCGCACGATGTAAATCCAATTATTGCTAATATAAAAAAGATTATTTTTTTCATCTGTTTACTTATTTTATCGGTTATTCAACTGTTTTTTTTACCAATCTGTTGCACATTAAATTCCTATGTTAATTCCGAATGTAAATGTCCTCACAGATGGATAGGTAAAAAACTCGACCCCCATTACCACATCATCGTTTCCGGCATAGTTTACTTCAGGATCTAAACCACTATATTTTGTAAATGTTAAAAGGTTTTTAGCCGAAAAGTATACTTTTAAGCTATTTAGCTTAAGCTTATCAAGCACCTTTTGCTCTACATTGTAGGCTAACGATAAGTTTTTAAGCCTTATGTATGAACCATCTTCGATGAAACGCGACGATTCTACATTATTGTAGAGCTTTGTAACCGGGTTTGGTGTTGATGTTGCCAGCGGCACATCTGTTATATCGCCCGGATTTT
>JAWOEM010000326.1:0-3156 GCA_046482785.1 Salinivirgaceae bacterium | reverse complement strand
TACTTTAATGTCATTATTCGCTACGTTTCTTGTAAATCCTTTCTTCAGCATTTAGTGTGGCCAGTTTTGTAAAGGAGCTTGAAATTTCCAACGTTTCTTTTCCTCCAACACAAACTATTCCTCCCAGCAGGGTTGACTTTATGAGTTTGCCTACCACAGCATCTTGCAAAGTGGGATTTAAATATATTAATCTATTTCTATATAGTACCAAATGAAATCCTTGCAATGCTTCTTCTTGCAAGAATGAGTATTTTTTAAATACTACATTTTTCAACAAATCCTCGTGCATTTTAGCTTTCGTGCCTTCCATGGAATAATAATTATTTAACGAGGCCTTTTCGGAGAAACGTCTATAATTTGCTTCTCCGATTTCGATTTTTTTCAAATCGTACATCCCGCCATTCTGCACTTGTTTTATTCTGATATCGCTCAGGCTAAGGGCGGTAACTTTAGCATGATCGAGCATGCCTTCTTCTTTGAGCAAAATAAGCAGCGTGTATAAATCGTCGCCACTTGAAATTCCGGGAACTAAAATTTTAAAATCGCGATTTTTATAAAGGTCTTTTAAGTGCTTATCGCGCAATTCGCGCCAACATGACGGATCTCTAAACAATTCAGTAGTGTCAATTAGCCCATGGGACAGATACTGTTCAAATAATAGTTGATTATTTTCAATATTGGAAATAAAATCTACGATACTGGAGTAGTTATTTTCGTTTAACACATAAAGTAGTCTACGCTTAAACGCGGTAAGCGCAAAATTTGTGAAATCAAGGTTATAAATTTCCTTAATTGCAGCTATTACTTTCTTTGTGTCTACTATCCCTATATCGTAAATCATTCCACAGAAAATTTCATTAATAAGCTTTTTTCTTGTATACTCCTTTTGTTCGTTCAAAATTATTAGAAACCGGTCCTAATATACTTTCATGGGCTCCTAATATTAGATACCCATCACGATATAAGTTATTACTGAATAATTCAAGAACTTTATTTTGCAATGAATTATTGAAGTAAATAATTACATTTCGGCAAAAGATAATGTCGAACTTTGAATAAAAAATGTTTTTATCATTAACTAAATCGTGTTTTCTAAAAACGGTTTTATCGCGCAGGAATTTTTTCATTCGAATAGCATCCTGAGTTTTATCGATATCAAAATACTTTTCGTAGGGCACGTCTTTAACATCCTCGTAGTTATAAGGGTTTTCTTTTATAACTTTATCAAAATTGTCGAGGTATTGTAAATTAAATCGATACCTATATTCTCCCAGTTTGGCTCGTTCGAGCATGTCTGTATTAATATCTGTTGCAAAGACTTTTGCTTTGTCAAACAGATCGAGCTCGGAGAGTAGGATAAGCATGGAGTAAATTTCCTGGCCGCTGGAGCAGCCAGCATGCCAAATAAAAATAGATTTATTTTTCCGGAATTGAGGCAGAATTCTATATTTCAACGCAATCCATAAGTCAGGATCGCGAAAAAGCTCTGTCGTATTAACCGTAATATCCCTGATTACTCTTTCGAGAAAATCTTTATCCTTACCAATCTTCACAATTACCTCGTCAATACTCATTCGATTATCGCTCAATATCTTATCGATACGCCGGCGAAAAGAACGTTCGGAGTAATCTGAAAAATTGTAAGTCGATACGACTTTTACCGCATCTATAAATTTATTTACCTCTTCTGCTGAGACCATATAAATCCTACCAGTTATGTTTGGTGTACCCCACCCAGTTTATGTATATGCATCAAAAAAATAGAAATTTCTCGAGGCATGTGCTTTCAGGATGCTTGTACGTCTCAAAAGTAATAATTTATTTTAATTTTTGGTAATTCTTTAAAATTACCTTTTGACAAAAAGCATATTTTTTACATAAACGCTGCTTATTACCCGATTGGGGGCTAAAAACACCGACTTAAAATAATCTATTGGGCATTTTTACCCACTTTTTGATCTATTGGAATCTTTTTCTGTGGACACCCCCCAGATTTACTGCACTTTAAAGTGCTCAGGATTACCAAACTGATTTTACCTGATCATCTAATTTCATTTTTAGCTCCGAAACCTGCAAAGCAAAAAATTTAAAGCCTAGTTACAAAACTTGGGTTTAATGCAAATTGAACAAATACCGGATCGTGGTCACTATTCTGAAATTCCAGTGGCGATGTTTTAGCTTGAAGGGGTTCGATATTGGGAGACACTATAAAAAAATCGATGATAGTTGTATAGGAACTTTCTGTAAAGGGCTTGTCAAGGCCTCTATTTGTTGGATACAATGAATCATAAACCCAAGTCCAACCTTCGCTCAAAAAGTTTTCCGGGACGGGTAAAGGAGAATAATTCTCAGAGGAAGGATTAACCCCAAAGTAGTTATCGCTAATTCCATCGGGCAGTTGATTCCAATCGCCTCCAATGACAATGTAATTTCCATTACGATATTTGCTTTCCATCCATTTTTTTAGCTGCGCCATTTGTCTTGTCCGCAAACCGCCATCGTCATAAGCGGTGTTGTGTGTGTTAACTACAAAAAGAGTATCGCCGGATTGTACGGGATAGGCAGCTACGAGAAAGCAACGATCGAGCATAACTAAGCTTTTGGGCCACGAATAATTGCCTTCGAACCCGTGTCTTTGAGCGTACGCTGGGGTATGTTTAGAACTTAGGAGCAATCCCGACTGAACGGCTCCAAGCGGGTTAGAAACAGGTACGGGAACAAAAGGCACCATATAATTATAAGCAAAAAACGATTTATTTGGGTGTAATATACTATCGATAATGCGAGCTTGATCGACGCCATAAGACCGCTTGGACTGTTTATCAACTTCCTGAAGCAGCAAAAAATCGACATGGGCGTGCGCAGCAATTGTTTCTTGAATACGCTGAAAATTACCCACAGCAATATCATACGAGGTTCGCATTTTTTTTCCTCCATCGTAAAAGAAATCCATATCACTTCCCAGCCCTGCGTATCCGATATTCCATATAAGCGCCGACAAGGTGTCGGGCACTGGCTCGGCTTTGCTTTCTACCGACAAAACCTCTACGGGCTGTGGAGAATAATCGCTAAAGTGCAGCCAGGTAACAGCCACGGGGATGTTGATGGAAGTCCGGATGTGTCGTTTATTGAAGACCTCCCGGGGAAGCACGTTGA
>JAWOEM010000281.1:0-4472 GCA_046482785.1 Salinivirgaceae bacterium | reverse complement strand
CGAACTATCAAATCGATCTGGGAACAATTTCTTCAGCTTACCGTATTTTTGTAAACGGTCGGTTGATCCAAAGCGTAGGAGAGGCAAGTGGTGGAAAACAAGCCTATCGGCCCCATTACAATACTGAGGTTATAACATTTTCTGTCAGTCAGAAAGTAGTTCAAATTGCTATTCAGGTAACCAATTATGATTACGTGAAAGGTGGATTGTGGCAAGTGCCCTTCCTAGGAATGGAGCGTGTAGTAGAAAAAAATCGAAACCGGGTAATTAGTTACTTGCTTTTCCTTTTTGGGGGCATCGTAATTCTGAGTTTTTACCATGGCACACTCTTTTTCTTGCGTAAACAAAATCAGGCACCTTTGTTCTTCTTTTTGTGGACTTTTGCCGCATCGGTAAGGCTTCTTTTTAGCGGGCGTTATTATCCTATTTTGAATTTATATGATGTTTCCTACGACCTAATTATCCGTGTTGAATACTTTACATTTTATGCTGCCATACCGTTGTTCATAAAGTTTATGTACGAACTTTTTCCCCGATTTTTCAATAAAAAGTGGATTAATGGCTATTTTTATATGGGAATGGTGGCCTCATTAATTGTGTGGCTTGTGCCCATTTCAGTGTTGGCGGCATCATTAATCTATTATCAGGTATTTACCATACTGGGCATATTTTACATTCTGTATGTTTTCTATCGACGTATTGCCTTGCGCGAAGCCGGAACTATATTATTTTTACTGGGGTTTGGCGTTTTAGTAATTACCGTTTTTCACGATATTTTGGTATCGCATGATATGTTTCACCATGCTTACTGGTTTCCATTAGGTCTTACCATTTTTGTGTTCTCGCAGGCCTTTTTCTTGGCAGCCAACTTTATTAGTACATTCAATAGGGCGAACCGACTTGGAAAACAATTAAACTACATGAATTTGCATTTAGAAAAAATTGTTGATGAGCGTACCGAAAAGCTTAAAGACGCTAATAGTTTATTGAAACAGAAAAACAACGAAATATCTAAGCAGTCTAAGCAGCTGGAAATTATGAACCAAGAGCTGCGAAAGCTAAGCGTGGTAGCCAGCGAAACCGATAATGCCGTAATGATTGTACTACCCGATGGCAATATTGAATGGATCAACCAAGGATTTACAAGGCTATATGGTTATTCTCTTCGGGAATTGCAGAAGCGATTTGGTTATAATTTAAAGCGTGCCGGGCAAACCAAAAAAATCGTTTCCATTTTTAATAAGGTGAAGGAAACCGGTCAGGCTGTAAATTATGAATCGGAAGTGGAAGCAAAAACCGGCGAAGTAATATCAGTACAAACTACGCTTTCGCCAATTTTCGACCTCAATAATGAATTACTGTACTTGGTAGCCATCGATAGCGATATCAGGAAGTTAAAACAAATTCAAATAGAATTGCGAAAGTCTAATTCTGCCAAAAATAAATTGTTCTCAATTGTGGCGCACGACTTGCGCAATCCGTTCAATTCTTTGATCGGACTTACCGACCTCATGGTAGAACGGTATGATAACCTTACCTCCGACGAGCTATTGGCTTTTATTAAAGATCTTAACGATGTTTCGCGTAAAACATATTACTTGTTGCTTAATTTGTTGGAATGGTCGCGTTCGCAGCGCGATAAAATTACCATTAAATCGGAAGACGTTAATCTGGTTCATATGGTAGAAGATATTTTGGATTTATTCGATAATTTGTTGGAGAGTAAAGAGTTGAAATGTGTTATCGATATGCCGGCCAATATGATGGTCTATACCGACAAGAACTCCATAAACACGGTATTACGTAATTTAATTTCCAATGCCATAAAATTTTCGCCGCGCGGAAAATCCATATTTATTCGTGCACAGCAGCAATTTGCCTCTACTCAAATAACGGTAAGCGATCAAGGGGTAGGAATGGATGAAGTTACTATAAGCAATCTTTTCGATTCCGAAAATAATCAGTCCACCCCCGGTACGGAACAAGAAAAAGGAACCGGGCTCGGATTAATGCTCTGCAAATACTTTGTCGAAAAAAATAATGGTAGCATACGCGTGGAAAGTAAGCCCAATCAAGGAACAGATTTCATTGTTTCATTACCCAATAAAACTTAAAATATACTATTTCTATTGAAGAACATAGAATAGTGTTGTATGGTGTATTCATCGAATTACTCGCTTATGCAGCGCAATCGTTTCCGTAAATTTGTTTTTGTTAAGATGTAATCTACATCGTATTTTGTACTTCGAAATGCTTATATTTGGGATAAATTTTCGTTTCCGATACTTTAAACCGTAATCATATTATGAATAACATAGTTGCAGGAATAGACATAGGTGGAACAAATACTGAAGTAGGACTTGTAAATGCCGAAGGCCGCGTTTTAGAGCGCGATCGAATGAAAACACGAACCTACGGAACAGATTTCGATGCCTACTTATACGATTTAGCCTCGATGATTAATAACCTTGTTAGTAAAGAGGCATATCAGCTTGTTGGAGTTGGTATTGGAGCTCCGAATGGAAATATTCATAATGGAAGTATAGAATTTGCGCCCAATTTGGATTGGAAGGGTATAGTGCCATTTTGCGATAAACTTAGTAAGCATTTTCCCGAAATTCCTGTGAAGTTAACTAACGACGCCAATGCGGCTGCACTTGGCGAGAAGTTGTTTGGAGGCGGCAAAGGCTTGTCCGATTTTGTAACCATAACTTTGGGAACCGGTGTAGGAAGCGGTTTTATTGTCAACAATCAGTTAATGTACGGACACGATGGAATGGCTGGCGAGGTTGGCCATACCGTAGTCGATCCCAACGGACGCATGTGTGGCTGTGGCCGACGCGGCTGCTTAGAAACCTATGTTTCTGCCTCCGGTATTGTTCGTACCGCAGCCGAACTTCTATCTATCCATAAGTTTAAAAGTAAATTGGCACAGGTGCCTTTTGCCGAATTAGAATCGAAGACCATTGCGCAATTTGCCAACGAGGGCGATGAAGTGGCGCAAGAAGTATTTGAAGTTACCGGACGCACGTTGGGTATGAAATTGGCCGATATAGTGGCAACGACCAGTCCGCATACAATCTTTTTGGCCGGCGGAGTTATAAAAGCAGGCGAATTGCTACTTAATCCGGTACGTAAATACTTGGAAGGTAATTTACTAGATGTTTACAAAGGGAAGATTAAGGTGGAGCGTTCCGGTCTTCCCGGTATCGATTCTGCAATTCTTGGAGCAGCAGCACTAATTTGGAGTACGCTGGACAAATAGGCTGAGTTAATCAATTGTGATTTCTGTTTTTAAACATGCCTTTGCTTATCATGGTGGAATGCTTTTGGTATAGTGTTAAGCATTTAACTATATAAATGTATTATTATGCCTATATCAACATTAAAAGTTTCAGGAGAAATGGGAGCCGGCTTTCGCACAGAAATCGGATGCTCGCATAGTTTTATCGTAGATCAACCTAAAGCAATGGGAGGAAATGACGAAGGATGTAACCCTATGGAGTTGTTTTTAGCTTCATTGCCAGCATGTATATGTGCCATTGGTCGAATAATTGCTAATCAAAAACGTTTTGAACTAAACGGTATAAGCGTTGAAGTTGAAGGTGATATCGATAAAGATTTTCTTCTGGGAAAAACTACCGAAGGGCGTGCAGGATTCACCGAAATACGTGCCTTCGTTAAGGTAGATGCCAATATGACGCAGGAAGAAAAAGATGCATTTGTGGAGGAAATTGAAGCACGTTGTCCGATAGCCGACAATATTTCCAAAACAAGTAAAATTGCAACTTCCGTAGAGTAACGGTTAAGCGGGAAAAAATAACGAGTCGGTGAAAAAAATCCTTCACCGGCTCATTTTTTTATGTCATTATTTTAAAACCGTGCTGCTAAACCAATACCTGCTGATCCGGCAGTGAGTTTAATTTCTTTTATAAATCGGGTATTCTTGTAGTAGGCTGTTTCTATACTTTCGTTATAGACTTCAATGGCCTGGTGTATTTTCCTGTTGGCCGATGAGTATATCGGAATGCCCAACAATACAATTCCGGCACCAATTCCCGCCAAAAAAAACATGGGGTCTTCAGCTCCGCCAAGTGCTGCACCTAGTGGATAACCGATGAGTACTCCCCCTGTGATGTTTACTACCATCGATATTGTTTGAAGTTTTTTACCTTGCATTGCCAACTGATATGCTTCGCCATTCTCTTTCATAATATTGAAAGCTTTCTCTTGAGTAATACTCCAAACACCTTTGTAATATTTATTCCCTGAAAAGTAATTGTTTTTCATTAGTAACTGATTACCACTTTTTTGCCCCATAGCATTGGGAGCCAAGATGGCAAATACTAGTACGTAAAGAAATGCTTGAAAGGTTTTTTTTAGCTGCTTTGAAATGGTTCGATTGCTCATTTTTTGTATGTTTTATAGTTTAATAAAAAGTTAAAATAATTCTATGCGCTGTATTATTTTCG
>JAWOEM010000258.1:0-6334 GCA_046482785.1 Salinivirgaceae bacterium | reverse complement strand
AATTGGTAACACAGTGGTCGTATTTCTTTTTTTGACTGTGCTTTTATACTTACTCGGGGATTGTAATGAAATAACTAGTGTCATGTCAAGTGTGGAATTACGGGTAAGTTGAAGATATTTTCGTTTTTAGCAAGGCAAAAAATGTGCGCATAGCAGCGTTCTGTAAACATTTTTTAACGCAGATAAAAATGAAAAGATCAATACTTGGCCCGTAAGATTATGCTTGACAGGACACTAAGGAAAATATAAACCTTGCGGATGTAGATAGAATTCGGAAATCATAATTTAATTCGCTACTTTAGTAAATCGAATAAACGATTGGTTTTTTACCACAGGCACACGCTTAAACTATTGTCAGCAAAATGAATAACGAACTCACAGAGTTTTATAATGCAATGCATTGCAGACTATCAGAATTAGTCAAGGAGCGCCTTGCGCAGCGTTTGCAACGCATAGCACCCGTTTTTATGCATATAGAAAGTGCTATAAACGAACGAAAGGTATATTTATCCGATCATCGGCAGGAACAAAATATTGAATCGGCCGAAATTGCAAAAGCATTTCAAAACTCTCTTGAGCAGTTGGTTGCCCAAGCTGGTGATGCGTTGGAAGGCAAGCAAATATCGTGGCGAGACCAGTTGCCCGAAATTTTTGAACAAGAACTTGCCGGTTTTAATGGCGAATTAAAAAAAGAGCAGCAGGCCAATCGTTTCTGTATTCGTGGTAATGAGCCTTTTTTGTGGAAAGTAATTAAAGCCAAAAAGGCCGCTTTGTTCTATGTGCATAAAGCACCGGTGCGTTTTTGGAATTTTGTACGGCGACTGGCAAAAAAAGAACCTATACCCGTTCATTATTGGTCACATACAATACCGCTAACCGAGGTCGCGCAATTGAAAATAGTATCTCCTTTTGTTGGTTCGTTGGTGCAGCTGGAGCAATATTGCACAGACCAAATGAAGCAGCAACTTGTTTATTTGAGACAATGCGCTTCGCATGTAGAGCAGCAACCCGTTTACCTAGAAGAACAAACCATCGATTGGGAAGCCTGGCAGCAATCCATTCGGCAGTACGTGAATGGTGCTTTGGCAAAACTGAAAGATGAAAATAGCGAAGCCTTTGAAGCGTTTACCGAAAAATCGGGAACTGTAGAGCTACCCACATCTTATTTGCGGTGGAAGAGTGGTCGTGCAATCGACGCACAGTTTTCGCGGTTGCAAGCAGTTACAAAAAAACAAACAAAAGAATGGCAAGCTATTCTGTTTCGGTGGCAGTTTCAGTTGCGATTGGCTGCGGTGGCTTCACAAATTGATGTTCCCAAATATCAGTTCATGCAGAACTTTCGTAAGAAGGTTAGTCAGTCTATTTTACCCTTACTCGACGAAATTTTTAACGTTACCACTGAGCTGAAAACCGAACTAAAAGCGCTGAACGAGATTGATGATGAAGCATTAAGAAGCTTTGTTGTGAAAGGGGTGTACAAAATGAACAAAACATTAGCCCCTAAAATTGATGAGCTGTCTGATCTTAATTTCGTACAACAGTTGCTAAATAGCACCGGAAGACTTGAAAACGTCATCAGTGAAATTATAGAAAACGTTTCTGCGGGTCAATCCAGTGATAACCAAGCCGACGCTGAAATTAAAGATGAGGTTGGTAAAGCTTGGACAATATCATTAAAAAACTATGTGAACAATACCTTATTGCCTGCCATGCTCAGAGATGTTGCCGACCTCAAGCATGAGCTGGCGCAATACCTGGAAACATTGAGCGCTACCGCACACGATTTGCATCACATTCTAGATTTTTGTTTCGATAATGCCTTGGAAATCATCGACCAGGAGCCGAAAGAGGAACACGAGCAGCATGAAAATGCATGGGATATTTTGCACAGTGGGTTCGAGAATGCGGAGCGCAAAAATGCTTCTTTGCATGAGATTGTGGAACAGGTTAACACTGGCTTTCTGCGTAATGTATTGCAGCGGGTTACAGTCTTTGGCAACCTTATCAGGATACTGTATTTCGAAAAAAACATAAACGAAATTTACCTGAAAGTAGCCAAAAGTAGGGTAGTTACACAAGCGCAGTGGTTTCGGAAAAACACCAATAAAATATTTTCCTTTTTGTATCGACGTTTTGGGCATTTTTTAAAGCTCAATTACGAACGCTCAAAAGTGCTGCTAAATGCATTGAAGCGAAAGCTGCGGTTGTCCACTGCCAGCACCCACATTACTTCGGAGCTGTCGAACTTTTTGGTAGAGGCCAACGAAAATATTAAAGCGTTGCCTCTGGTGTACAAAAGATTGTTTGAATTGAAACCCATCGATGAAAATAATCTTTTTCTGGGACGTGGCGGAGAATTGATTCAACTCAATAGAGCCTATAAAGATTGGGTGAACGGAAACTATGCAGCAACCGTGATTCACGGCGAAAATGGTAGTGGAAAATCATCGTTAACCAACTATTTTGTGGGTACATTAAAGAGTAACCATAAAATTGTTACTTTTTCTGTCGATTGGTTTTATTATTCGGAAAATGATTTTTATGATATTGTAAATGAAGTGCTTGGATTTGATGTGCACTCAGAGGAAGAATATGCAGAGGGACTCAAGCGTAAACTCCCCAAGCGCATTATTGTGGTAGATGGGCTGGAACGACTTTTCTTGCGTAAAGTAAACGGTAATGTGTGTTTGCAAATGTTGCTTGACCTTATTGTGCAAACAAATAACACCATTTTTTGGGTTTTTACGTGTGCTCAACATGCATGGACTTATCTCGATAAAATATATGGTGTGGGCGATTATTTCGATTATACCATAAAGCTCGACAGTGTTAAACAAGATGAGGTGCAGGAAATAATTTTTAAACGAAATCGGTTAAGTGGGTATCAAGTGGTGTATGAACATTCTGGGGTAGAATTAACAAAGAATTTTAATAAAATGACCCCGGAAGAACAACAGGCATATCTGGAAAAAAGGTATTTCCAGAAATTGAACCAGTTTGCACAAAGTAATGTGAGCTTAGCACTAAGTTATTGGTTGGTTTCGATACAAAAAATAAAAGATAAAAAATTGCATATAAAAAGTTTTAAAGCGCCGGAATTCTCCTTTCTGTCCCACCTTTCTAACGATAAAATTCATGCACTGCTTTTTATTGTATTGCACGGCAAAATTACTGTGGAGGCCTTAGCATTAATACTGTATTTGCCCAAGCAAAAAAGCTTACGTGTACTAACCATTATGAAGGAGGATGGGTTACTGGTTTATTCAAACGGATATTATGCTTTACATGCTATGCTTTACAGACATATTGTTGAACTGCTTCAGAAGCAAAACTTAATACATTGATTGCACAAATTTCGATGTAGCCGTTTTTCAATGTAGAAAATTATAAACTTAAAAATAACACACGTGAAGCCATCTGTTTTTCTTTTATCGCTATTGTTTTCCATTGCAACACTGTTTGCGAATGCCCCTGCCGATAGTTTGGTTGTGAATATCGACTCGTTAAAAAAAGCCGACTCTACGTTTATTATTGTTGTCGATAGCGCAGCAATGAAAAATATGCCTGATTCTCTTTTGACTGAAGCAGCCGAAGATCTGTCACCGAAATCTATCTTAGAGTACATATCGGGAGTAAAGATATTTTATACGTTGCTCATTCTTTTATTGACCTATTTTGTGCTTCAAGTATTGACAAAAATTTTAACGATTTGGGGCGAGTTAAGCACAAAAAGGAGAGTAACCATGAAGGGATTAATTCCTTTGCTTAGAATATTAGTTTGGGTTGGTGCAATTATATTTATTATTGTATCGGTTTTGCGGCCTCCCATGGCATCATTGCTGGCTTTTGGGGCTTCTATTGGTGTAGCAGTGGGTTTTGCATCGCAAGATTTGCTGAAAAATATTTTCGGAGGAATTACCATTATTTTCGACCGTCCGTTTAAAGTGGGCGATAAGGTGAGTATTGGTGAGTTTTATGGCGAAATAACTGAAATTGGACTCCGTTCTACCCGTTTGGTAACCCCCGACGATAGTCTAATTTCGGTGCCCAATGCAGAGTTAATGAATACGTCGGTTTCCAATGCCAATGCCGGAGAAGATAACTGCCAGGTAGTTACCGACATGTATTTGCCACTTCATGCCGATACCGATAAAGCTCGGGCACTGGCCTTTCAGGCAGCAGCCGTTTCTCCACATATTTTTGTAAATAAACCGATTGTGGTGCTTTTTCAGCAAGAAACCATTGGGCATCGCGTGGTGTTACGCTTGCGTGTAAAGGCTTATGTAAACGATACCCGCAAAGAATTTGCTTTCAAAAGCCACATTACCGAAATTCTTACTAAGGAATTATATATTAAAGACGGTATTAATCCGATGCTGATTGAAAAATAGTTAGATGAACTTTGCGTATTCTGCGACATAGCGTTTCGTTTTTAAAGCAGCAAGCCACGGTGTGGGTTCTATATAAAATGCACGAATCATCTTCAAATTAATTACAAACAATAAACTGCCCCACGCCGTGGCTACGACGACGGCTGCGTTCCGTTTTTAAAGTAGCAATCCACGATGTGGGTTCTATTTAAAATGCACGAATCATCATCAAATTAATTACAAGTAATAAACTGCCCCACGCCGTGGCTACGACGACGGCTGCATTCCGTTTTTAAAGTAGCAAGCCACGGTGTGGGTTCTGTATAAAATGTACGAATCATCATCAAATTAATTACAAGTAATAAACTGACCCACGCCGTGGCTACGACGATGGCTGCGTTCCGTTTTCATGAACCAAAAAAAAACGCACGTCCGTTCGGCTGAATTTGCAATTCAGGCGTAACTGCAATTTCGCACAAACGCTTGACTAATTTGCATTTTAGCGGTAATTCAACGCCGTACGAACGGTTACCGCAAGCTGAAATACAATTTCAGCTTAACGTTCCGTTTTTAAAGCAGCAAGCCACGGTGTGGGTTCTACATAAAATGCACGAATCATCATCAAATTAATTACAAGTAATAAACTGACCCACGCCGTGGCTACGGCGAAGGCTGGATTTGCAATTCAGCCGAAATATTAAATAAAAAAATCACGGTGTTTTTTTATTTTATATGCTTGCAGATTTTGGGTACTTTTGCACCCATGGAAAAATTTAATGTAATAGTTATCGGTGCCGGTGCTGCCGGATTGATAGCAGCCGGCAGAGCTGCCGAAAAGGGAGCTAAAGTGCTTTTGCTTGAAAAGAACCGGAGGGAAGGAAAAAAGTTGTTGATTACAGGTAAAGGGCGGTGCAATATTACCAATAATCTTCCCATTAGCGATTTTGTGAAAGAGGTTTTGCCCGATGGGCGTTTCCTTCGAAATGCGTTTAATCGGTTTTACACCGACGATATAATTCAATTGCTCGAAAAACAGGGAATGAAAACCATCTTAGAACGTGGTGGGCGTTACTTCCCCAAAAGTCAAAAAGCCAAAGATGTACTCGATATTCTGCGCCAATGGGTTGTAGAGCAAGGTGTGGAGATTCGCTGCGATCAAAAAGCCGACCGGATTATCCGCGAAAGCGGCAAAGTGACAGGCGTACAATGTCAGGAGAAAAAATATAAAGCCAAGTCAATTATTATTGCAACCGGCGGAATGTCGTACCCCGCTACCGGTAGCACAGGCGATGGATATGCTCTGGCCAAACTTTTGGGGCACACCATTGAACCCCTTCGTCCGTCATTGGTAGCTCTGGAAACCGATAGCCAGATTGCCGGACATCTAAAAGATCTTACCCTGAAAAATGTTAATGCAATGGCATTTGTCAACGGCAAAAAGGCTTATGAAGAATTTGGCGAAATGACGTTCGATAAAAAAATGCTTTCCGGCCCCATTATTATTACATTGAGTCGTTACCTTGTGGAGCATATTCAAAAAGACCACAAAGTAGAAATAGTTGTGGATTTGAAGCCTGCGCTTGACGAAAAAAAATTAGACCGACGCTTGCTACGCGATTTGGAGGCCAACAGCAATAAGCGCTTAAAAACAGTTTTTGCTACGTGGTTACCGGCACTACTTGTACCTGTGCTAATGAAACGTATCGGACTCGATGGCGAAAAAGAGTGCCACCAGGTTTCGGCCACAGAACGTAAAGAAATTCGAAAAACATTTAAGAATCTTCTTTTTACCATAACCGGCCACCGGTCGTGGGAAGAAGCTATTGCTACAGCCGGAGGCGTTTCGGTGGATGTAATCGCGGATGCAGGTGCCGTCGCGGGTGTCGTAATCGGTGCCGAATACGCTCATGCCATCGCGCTTTCCGATGACACACTCACAGGCCACCTTGATCAGATGAGTGGCT
>JAWOEM010000228.1:0-9152 GCA_046482785.1 Salinivirgaceae bacterium | reverse complement strand
CAATGCGCTCATTTTTGCATTAGCCTCAGGAGCGCTGGTTTTTGCATTTACATGGATTCGTTACGGTAAACCCGATCGGTTTATTTTGTTCGACACACTGCTGCTGGGCATTTTTGGCGGAATCAGTATTATTTTGCATAACGATCTGTTTTTTAAACTAAAGCCCGGAATTATTCAAATTATTCTTGTGGGCATATTGGCCGTTAGTGCCTACTCCCCCCGCAATATTGTGCTGGCAATGGCCAAACGGTACATGCCCGATCAAAAAGTGGCAGAAAGTCAGCTGCAACAGTTGCGCCAGCAAATAAAAATAATGTTTTGGATTTTTGGGGCGCACACCGTATTAATTTTTTACAGCGCATTTTACATGTCTTCCGAAGCGTGGGCATTTATTAGTGGAGGCCTATTCTACATTGTGGCCGGAGTATGGCTTTTGGTAGTTTTTATTCGTAATAAGCTTTCGCTGATGAATACCGAATGGTTGCCTGTACTTAACGAAAAAGGTCATGTAGTGGGCAAAGCAACCCGTGCTCAGGTACATTCAGGATCAAAGGCACTGCATCCGGTTGTGCATTTGCACCTATTTAATTCAAAAGGAGAGCTGTATTTGCAAAAGCGCTCGAATACGAAGTTGGTGCAACCGGGAAAATGGGACACATCTGTAGGAGGGCACGTAAATTTTAAAGAAGCGCCACTGCAAAGCCTATTGCGTGAAGCAAAAGAGGAGATCGGTATTAATGCTACCGATGCCAAATTATTGTTTACCTACCTTTGGGAGTCAGAAATAGAGCGGGAGTTGGTATATGTTTATGTGTTGGTAAGTGATTTTGAGCCTGTGCCGCACAAAAAAGAATTAGCTGGTGGACGCTTTTTGAAATTGGCCGAAGTGAAAAAAAATTTGGGAAAAAGCTTTTTTACACCGAATTTTGAGCATGAATTTGACATGTTAATCAAAAAAATCGACTTTAGATAGCAACAAAACCATAAAAAACACAATCTTTGTTGTTCAATAGATAAAAATTAAATATATTAGTGCAAATTGTAGAAAAACCATTTTGTCATGATAAATAAATACATTGCCGAACTACTAAAGACCAATACGCGGGTAATTATTCCCGACTTTGGCGCTTTTATGGTAAAATCAACTCCTGGTAGCGACGAAAAACAAATTAGCTTTAACGACTTTCTAAAATATAACGACGGTCTGTTGGTGAATTTTGTAGCTAAAAAAGAAGGAGTTATAAAGGATGAAGCCCAGAAAAAAGTCAAGGCGTTTGTTGAAAACATAATGACTGAGTTGAAAGCCAACAAGCCTTTCAAAGTAGATGAACTTGGGTATTTATATAAAGACCCAAGAGGTTCGGTGCGTTTTAAAGCCGGAAACGAAAAACCGGAAGAAAAAGCAGAGCCCAAAACGGAGCCAAAAACTTCTACAACATCAACTTCTGCAGCAAAAACCTCGGTTACACTCGATGAGAACGCAAAGGCGCAAAACCCTCAAAAAGTAGATGAACCGGTGAAAAAAACAGAACCGAATGCGCTTTCCAAAGCGCAAGGAACAGCCGATGGAGGTAAAACACTGAACGAGAAGTTGAGTCAAAATAAAACCGGAGCCACCACTGAGCAAGGTAAAGCTCAAGTAAGAACGGGTATGCCGGCTGCCAGAAAAACAGCTGCCGGTGCAGGCGGAACACCTCCAAAAGGAGGACAACCCAATGCGCCCAAAACAGCTAAACCCTCTGAAGGAGGAAATAAAACCGGAGTGATTATTATTTCTGCTGCTATTGTTGTTGTACTGGGAGCTGCGGGCGTTATTGGTTACATGAGCTGGGACAATATTAAAGGTTGGTTCGGTAGCGATGAGCCCAAAGAGGTGGTTGTAGATAGTGCAGCTATTCTTGCCAAACAAGCACGTCTAGACTCTATTCAGCAAGCTCAAATGATTCAGGACAGTATCGCCAGGGCTCGCCAAGACAGTATTCGCAAGGTGGAAGAACAAAAAATGAAAAACCAGAAAAAATACTATCTGGTTGCCGGTAGCTTTAAAACCAAAAAATATGCCGACATGTTTGTCGAAAGACTAAAGGGCGAAGGGTATAACTCCGAAATATTTATGGAGCGCCGCGGTTTCTACAGAGTGGCATATAATAGCTTTGTAGACCGACAACAAGCCTTTAACGAATACCGTAAAATGAAAAATAAAGATATTGAGGTTTGGGTGCTCAGGCACTAAGGATTTGTTATGGAATAAATTGACCAAAGCAGGCGAAGTTATTTTGTGCAATAGCAAAGCAAAAAACGCAGGCATAGCCGAAGCTGCGGCGAGGCTTTTTAACGAAGTTATTGCGCGAAAGAACAAGCCTGAATGGGCAAGTTATTTAGTAACAAATCCTAAACCAACAAACTTTTTAGTTAATAGAAAAGAGCTGGTACTATGTGCCGGCTTTTTTTTTATTTTTGTCTTTTAACCGGAACTGCCAATACTATTCTTCATGAAGCTATCCGTTATCATCGTAAATTATAATGTTTTGCACTTTTTGCGTCAATGTTTGCGCTCAGTCGAAAATGCAAAACGAAATATCGCCGTAGAAGTGTTTGTGGTCGACAATAACTCGGTGGATGGATCTGTAGCCATGGTGCGAAATGAGTTTCCATGGGTGAAACTTATTGTAAATAAAGATAATGTGGGTTTCTCCAAAGCCAACAATCAGGCCATTCATCAAGCAAAGGGCGATTTTGTCCTATTGCTAAACCCCGATACGGTTGTCGAAGAAGAGACATTTACACGAATTGTGGGCTTCATGGAATCGCATCCCGATGCAGGTGGGCTTGGCGTTAAAATGATTGATGGAAACGGAAAGTTTTTACCCGAATCTAAACGCGGGCTCCCAACACCAATGGTTGCATTCTATAAAATTGTGGGGCTTTCATCCCTGTTTCCACATTCAAAACGCTTTGGCAAATATCACCTAAAATACCTGGACAATAATAAAATACACCAAGTCGACGTGCTGTCTGGTGCGTTTTTCTTATTGCGCAAAGAAGTTGTCGATAAAATTGGCGGCCTCGATGAAACTTTCTTCATGTACGGCGAAGATATTGATTTGAGTTATCGCATTACAAAAGCGGGTTATAAGAATTATTATTATCCCGATACTACTATAATTCACTATAAGGGAGAGAGTACAAAAAAAGACAGTATCAATTATGTGGTAGTATTTTTCAATGCCATGATCATATTTGCTAGAAAGCATTTTGCAAAAAAGTACGCACTCTTTTTCTCTAATCTTATACGGTTGGCAATTATGTTAAGTGCCGGAATGGCAATTTTTAAACGATTGGTAGCCAGAGTTGTATTACCTATTGTTGATTTTTTCGTACTGTGGGTCGGCTTTTTATTCATTTCGCCTTTATGGGAGAATTATCGGTTTGGTCCCGAAGATTGGTTCCCCGATTATTACCTAACCACTGTAGTTCCGTTTTATGCCCTGCTTTGGGTTGTGGCCATTGTGTATAGTGGTGGTTACGATAAACCGTTAAAGGTAATTAATGTACTAAAAGGGGTAGCATGGGGCTTTTTGGTGCTTTTGATTATTTATGCTCTTTTGCCCGAAACGTTGCGCTTCTCGCGCATGATGCTGCTTTTTGGTAGCGTATGGGGTGTGATAGCACTTTCATTGTTGCGCTTTATGTATTTCAAATCGGGATTTCGCTCTCTGACACCCGAAAAACGAAGCGCTACGCTTGTTGTTGGCGATCAGTCCGATTTGGAACAGGTTGAACGCATTGCTACCAATTTTGGCGATGTGAAACATATTGTCGGTTTTGTGTTACCCACCGACGACCAGTCGGATAAAGCATTGGGCAATATCAGCAATATAAACGAAGTGGTGCGAATAAATGGGGTAAACGAAATAATTTTCAGCTCCCAAAGCCTTGCTTCAAAAGATATTATTCGTTTAATGATTCGGCTTGGCGAACCCGGACTAAAATTTAAAATTGCCTCGCAAGATGGTATTTCTGTAATTGGCAGCAGTACAATTCATTCGCTCGACGATGTGTACAGTGTAGAGGTTAATGCCATAAATCGGCCTTCTAATCAGCGATTTAAACGTACGTTTGATGTTTTACTGGCATTTGCGTTTCTTATTCTTTCTCCCGTTTTGGCCTTTACAGTAAAAAATAAAACCGGATTTGTTCGTAATAGTATTGCTGTGTTGCTTGGGCGTTTTTCGTGGGTGGGGTTTGCCAAAACTACCCGACTGCACGAGCTTCCACCTATTCGGAAAGGTATTGTAAATACTGCCATGCTTCAAAAGCGACAGAACTTGTCCGACGATATTCTTCAGCGTATTAATGTTATTTATGCAAAAGATTATCGATTAATAAACGATTTTGCCATTGTTTTTCGGTTGTGGAAACATTTAGGGAACTAAATTGTATTACTCTAAGTGCGAAGACTGCATGATAATCTAATTGATTTTATTTTTGATGAACATGCAACCTCCGTAGCGTAGGACTTACGTGAAACACATACGTTAAAAAAATTTTACTTACAGTTATGGCAAAAGTTAAGGTTTTATTGCCCGCCATGGGAGAGGGCGTAATAGAAGCAACCATTACACAATGGTTAAAACAAGTTGGCGATACCGTTGAAGAAGACGATCCAATAGTAGAAATTGCAACCGACAAAGTCGATAGTGAAATTCCATCGCCTGCAGCAGGGAAGCTTTCCCGACAATTATTCAGCGAAAATGATGTGCCCAAAGTTGGCGATTTAATCGCCGTAATCGAAGCCGAATCTACCGAAGGTATCGATCCGGCTTTAATACTTACAGACGAAGCAGAGTCTGCATCGGTGCCTGCAAAAGAAGATACCCGTCAAGATGATGCAACGGATGCGCCTTTGGAGGAAAAATACCGTGACGAAATAGATAAAACAGTTGCGGCAGATGAACCCGATTTCTTTTTATCGCCATTAGTACGGAGTATTGCAGAGAAGGAAAAAATTAGTCAGCAGCAGCTGGCATCAATAAAGGGTACCGGACTTAATGGGAGAATTACAAAGAACGATATTTTGGCATGGATAAATGCAAATGAATCCAAAGCTTCATCTACGCAAGTGCAACCAACACCGCAACCTGCCGCAAATACCACTACGCAGCAACCGAAAACGCCCGAAGCTCATATGCAATTGTTACCGGGCGACGAAATTACTGAAATGGGACGAATGCGGAAACTCATTGCCGACCACATGGTGACAAGCAAACGTACAAGTCCGCACGTTACTTCATTTGTAGAAGTAGATGTTACCCCAATTGTAAATTGGCGCAATAGCCATAAAGAGTCGTTCCTTGAAAAATACGGCGAGAAACTGACTTACACGCCCATTTTTATTGAAGCGGTGGTGAAAGCCATTGCCGATTTCCCATTGATAAATGTTTCGGTAAATGATACTAAAATTATTGTACATAAACAGGTGAATATTGGAATGGCTGCGGCATTGCCGTCGGGCGACCTTATTGTACCAGTGATTAAACAAGCCAATGAGAAAAATCTACTTGGGTTAGCACGTAGTGTCAACGATTTAGCCAACCGGGCACGAAACAATAAATTAAAACCAGACGAAATTAAAGGTGGTACCTTTACGGTGACAAATGTGGGAACATTTAATAATATTACCGGCACACCCATCATTAATCAGCCCGAAGTGGCTGTACTTGCTTTGGGAGCCATAAAAAAGAAACCTGCTGTTATTGAAACTCCTTCCGGCGATACCATTGGCATTCGTCACATTATGATTCTTTCCATGGCCTACGACCACCGCGTAGTCGATGGAGCATTAGGAGGAATGTTCCTCAGTCGAGTGGGACAATATTTGGAAGAATTCGATGAGAAACGTGGATTTTAACCCTTAAAGCAAAACCCTTTTGTAGTATAACCCAAAATCTACATGCATTTTTTAGTGAGGGTTAAAACTGCCTCGTTAGAGGCGATATTATGGTCGATAATTTATGCAAAAATCAACAATATAACCAACCCAACGCCTTTGCACAAAACCAGCAAGGTGGCCAGGGGAATTCAGGTAACTCAAGTAATGCCGACCAACAAGGTCCCAAACCCGTGGTTTCGCTGCCCAACGGTGGCGGCGCCATAAAATCGATTGGGGAAAAATTCGAGACCAACCCGGTAAATGGAACCTACAACATGTCGGTGCCCCTTGCCATTAGCCCCGGACGTGGTGGGTTTACTCCGCAACTTGGGCTTTCGTACAATTCGGGAGGTGGAAACAGTCCGTTTGGACTGGGTTGGAACATTGGCGTACCGTCCATTTCACGCAAAACAGACAAATCGCTGCCCCAATATTTCGATGCTAAAGATAGCGATGTGTACATTCTTTCCGGTGCCGAAGATTTAGTGCCCGTAGATGATGGTGCGCGCCAAGAAGCAGGGTACGATGTAAAAAAATACCGTCCGCGCACCGAAGGGTTGTTTGCACTTATTGAACGCTGGAGAAACCAAACCACCGGGCGCATTCACTGGAAATCGGTTTCGAAAGAGAATATCACCTCTATTTATGGTGTGAGTGATGATAGCTGTGTGATTGATCCTGAAAATAGCAGGCGTATTTTTACATGGAATCTGGAGAAAACTTTCGATGCCAAGGGCAACCTGATGGAATATGGCTACAAAAAAGACGATGGAGCCGATATTGTAGAACTTAACAAAAACCGAAAATCAACCCAAACTTATCTGAAAAGGGTACTGTACGGCAATACCGCCATGTGCGACCGTAATGGAAATGTAACCGACAACAACTGGCTTTTTCAACTGGTGTTCGATTATGGCGACCACCATGCCGAAAACCCAACTCCGACCGACAACCTGAACTGGCCGGCGCGGCAAGATCCGTTTTCGACTTTCCGTGCCGGGTTCGATATTCGCACACACCGCCTGTGTAGGCGTGTACTGATGTTCCACCAGTTTGATGATGATTTGGGAACTTCACCTGTTCTGCTAACAGCTACCGAATTTGATTATGACGAAAACCCATTTCTTACGCAGCTCACAAAAGTAACCCATCGCAGTTATTACGATGGGCAAAATGATGCCATGCCCCCGGTGCGTTTCGAATACACCGAAGCGCCAACGGGCACACGACTGAATAAGGTTGACCCCAAATATTTGGGCAACCTGCCCCACGGTACAGGCAGCACATGGCAGTGGGCTGACCTTTATGGCGAAGGATTGCAGAGTTTGCTGCATACTTCCAACAACGCATGGTACATTAAACCCAATATGGGCGACCAAACCATGCTGCAAGACGAAGTAGTGGGCGAAAATCTGCCGCCGCAACTCAAATTGGGTACTATGCAATTGCTGCTTCAAACGCCACGTGTGGCAAACCAAAACGGCATGTCGTTCCATTTGACCGACGTAGACAGCGATTCGCAACCCGAAGTGGTGGTGAACTCACCCCACATGCACGGCTTTTATAGTTTTGAGAACAATAAATGGCAACCTTTCCAAAACTTTAAGCAATATCCCAATATTGACCTGAATAGCCCCTTTACCAGAATGATGGAGCTTTCGGGCGACGGGCTGGCCGATATTATCGTGAGCCACGGTACGTTTTTCGAAATTTACCTCTCCAAGGGCAAAGAAGGCTACCATCCTGCCGTGCGCATTCCCACTGCCGCTACCGAAAGAGACGGTGCAAAAGTGGTATTTGCCGACCCGCAAAAAAGCATCCATTTGGCCGATATGACCGGTGATGGGCTGGCCGACATTGTGCGCATTCGCAACAGCAGCGTTTGCTATTGGCCCAACCTGGGCTATGGCCGATTTGGCAAACAGGTTATCATGAAAAATTCGCCCATGCTCGATAGCCCCGATATTTTCAACAATTCAAGAATTAGATTAGCCGATGTGGATGGTACAGGAACTACGGATATTATCTATTTTAACCACAAGGGAGCAAAATTCTATAAAAACCAGGCAGGAAACGGCTTTAGTCAGGCAGAAATAGTTTCAGGCTTTCCACGCGTTGATAATCTGGCACAGGTTGAAGTGATGGATTTATTGGGCAACGGTACATCGTGCATGGTGTGGACATCGCCATTACCCAATCACACGCGGCAAATGTACTACATTGAGCTAACATCGGGCGTTAAGCCCTACATGCTCAAAAGCTTTACAAACGGCATGGGAAAAGAAACCCGGCTTGCTTATGCCCCATCCACAAAGTTTTATTTGCAAGACAAAGCCAACGGCAAACCGTGGATTACCAAACTGCCATTCCCCGTGCAGGTGCTCACACGTGTAGAAACCATTGAACATGTAACCGGAACAAAGTTGGTTAATAAATTTGCCTATCATCATGGACATTACGATACAAAAGAGCGCGAATTTCGTGGTTTTGGCATGGTAGAGCAGTGGGATGCGGAGACACTTTCAGGTGAGTCCGGTGTTATTGGTGAAGATGGAAATCAGGCACCTGTATATACCAAAAGTTGGTTCCATTTGGGATTTTATAAAAACAAGGACGCCATCTCTACACATTTTCAATCGGAATATTTCAGTGGCGATACAGATGCCTGGCAATTAGATGATACTGTGTTACCTGATGACATTACACCAAACCAGGTAGCCGAAGCTTGCCGTGCTTTGAGAGGAAGTTTGCTTCGTAGTGAGGTGTATGCGCAAGATGGAGATGAAAATGAATCAGTTCCATACATTGTAGAAGAGAAAAACTACCAGCTTAAACTCCTTCAACCCAAGGGAAATAACAAACATGCCGTTTGGCTCAAAACCGAAGGCGAAGCTCTTAGTTATCACTATGAGAGAGATACGAATGACCCGCGCATACAGCACAGCTTAACGCTGGAAACAGATAGTTTTGGCAATGCCACAAAAAGCGCGCAGGTGGCGTATTCGCGTAGAAATACCTCTACCATTGATGGACAAAACAATACGCTGGTTCAATACAGTGAAACCACTTTTATCAATGAAATTGATGTAAACAATAACAAATATTTTATTGGCGTTCCTTACGAAACCCGACAATTGGAAGTAACCGGACTCGCACCCGAAGAACCCTTTACAATCAGTTCCCTTAAAAACAGTATTCAGGGAGCAACAGAAATTGATTA
>JAWOEM010000189.1:0-2623 GCA_046482785.1 Salinivirgaceae bacterium | reverse complement strand
ACCACAAATACTGAAGATGCAGAGTATCTGTTGGTAGCATACGGTTCATCATCACGTATTTGCGGTAAAGCAATGGAAATAGCCCGCGAAAAAGGAATCAAAGTTGGACTTTTACGACCAATTACATTATTTCCTTTCCCAACAAAGCAACTCGCAGAACTGGCTAACCAGGTAAAAGGAATGCTATCTGTAGAAATGAGCGCAGGCCAAATGGTTGAAGACGTTAGACTCGCCGTTAACGGAAAAGTGCCTGTAGAACATTTTGGCCGTTATGGAGGAATTATCCCCAGCCCGGACGAAATTGTAAGTGCGCTTGAAGAAAAAATTATTAAAGGCTAAGCAATTATGGAAGTAAAAGATATTATCAAGGAAGAAAACCTTGCCTATAAAAAGTCGAAGGTACTTACCGACAATGAAATGCACTACTGCCCCGGTTGTACACACGGAGTAGTACACAAAGTAATTGCAGAAGTAATCGAAGAAAAAGACATTCAGGAAGATACCATTGGTATTTCACCTGTAGGATGCTCAGTATTGGCATACAACTATTTGCATATCGACTGGCAAGAAGCCGCTCACGGACGTGCTCCGGCATTGGCCACAGCCACTTCTCGCCTAATGCCCAATAAGTATGTATTTACATACCAGGGCGATGGTGATTTGGCATCGATTGGTGCAGCAGAAATTATTCATGCATGCAACCGCGGCGAAAATATAGTGGTTATTTTCATTAATAACGGGATTTACGGTATGACCGGCGGGCAAATGGCTCCAACAACATTGGAAGGCATGCCAACCTCTACCAGCCCCTATGGCCGAGATATTAAATTAGCTGGTCATCCGTTAAAAATGACAGAGTTGGTGGCAAACCTACCGGGAACAACATTTGTTGCTCGTCACTCTGCCGAAACTGCCGGTGCAGTGCGTAAGTTAAAGAAAGCAATCAGAAAAGCATTCGATAATATCGATGAGAAAAAAGGCACATCATTTATCGAAGTGGTTTCTACTTGCTCTTCCGGATGGAAACTAACTCCTGAAGCATCAAACAGCTGGATGAAAGAAAATATGTTTCCTTTCTACCCATTAGGAATTATTAAAGACGAATAGTGAAATCACTAAAACCATAAGAAAATGAAAGAAGAAATCATTATAGCCGGATTTGGTGGCCAAGGGGTACTTTCAATGGGGAAAATTCTTGCATACTCAGGAATTATGCAAGACCAGGAAGTTAGCTGGATGCCATCTTACGGCCCCGAAATGCGTGGAGGAACTGCAAACGTTACCGTAATTCTAAGCGATAATAGAATCAGTTCACCCATACTGAATACATTCGATACCGCGATTATTCTTAACCAACAATCGCTCGATAAATTCGAAGAATCAGTAAAACCCGGAGGAGTACTACTATACGATCCAAACGGCATTACATCACCTCCATCGAGAAAAGATATCAATATCTACAAAATCGAAGGTGCCGAAGAAGCCGCAAAAATGGGTAACCCCAAAACATTCAACATGATTATTTTGGGTGCATTCTTAAAGATTAAACCCATTGTGAAAAAAGAAAATGTAGAAAAAGGACTCGAAAAATCGCTCCCGGAACGTTATCACAAACTTATTCCACTGAACCTCGAAGCTATTCAAAAAGGCCAGGAGGCAGTGCAAAATATTCAAACTGTTTAAATAAAAAGCGAACTTCGGTTCGCTTTTTTTTACTATGTTCATAAAAATATTAATCATTGGCCTTGGCGGTTTTTTGGGAACCATTGCCCGCTTCCTTATTTCAAAAGTAATTCAGGAACAAACCAGCAGTGCCTTCCCATGGCACACTTTTGCTGTAAATATTATTGGCAGTTTCATTATTGGAATTATCATAGCAGCATCATTCAAAAACCCCGGAATGAACCCGACATTAAAAAGTTTTCTGGCAATAGGCTTCTGCGGAGGATTTACCACCTTTTCTACCTTCGCTCTGGAAAACCAATATCTGTTGGCTACTCAACAGTACATAACGTTAGCTCTTTACATTTTACTCTCAATCATTACAGGTATACTGGCAGTGTTTTTAGGAATGATTTTAATAAGGCAGATTTATCTATAAACCTAATTTCAGCAAAGGTTTTACATTTTTCACTTAAAAACGTTGGAGGAATTAGGTTAACCCCGATTTAGTAAATCGAACCGAATCAGGTTTAGCCTTCCGAGCTCAACGCAGTTAATTTGCAAGGAATACAGAGATATCTTTAATAATTCCTTGCGAATTTTGAGTATAAAACCAATAAAGACACAAAAAAAACACAAGTTGAAAAATTCTTTAATACCAAGTTATTATACGTATGAATAATTCCTTTTTATGCAAAAAAGCCCCTTGTTACCTAATCAAAAAAACGTAAATATGCTTTTTTTCCAGCCTAGCAACTAAAAAAAACATGTAAAAATATGTTAATAAAATGTTTTTAGGATTGAAGAAGATCCTAAAACTAGTATCAAAAAGAATGGTCAAGTATATGCAAAATTGGGTAGAGCTGCTGAGGAGTTGGAAAATTGCACAACACGCTCAATATTTAGTTTTGATAACTACTGTTGGGAGACCGTTTCCCTATATTTGTTTAACGGTCTCCCA
>JAWOEM010000122.1:0-7599 GCA_046482785.1 Salinivirgaceae bacterium | reverse complement strand
CCGACGTGCTGACGGCATTTAGGTTAATAAAACAAATGACAGTACTACCACGACAACAGAAATTTCACATGCAAGAAAGACCAATAAGCGTGTAAAAAATTTACGAAGTAAGTAAAATCACCTAATTTTGCATATATTACTTGTATATAGGTCAATGTTAAAGGACTAAATGCAAAAGAAATTTTGCTTAGAACTATTAATTTTGAATCTTTGCACGCATTTTGATACATTAATGAGACAACTAAGCTTTAAACCAAGCACATGATAAACTTACAAAACCTAGAAAGACCAGCAATTATCGGGGCAACCGGCCGATATACTTACCAAGATCTAATTACACAAACTGGTTTGCTAACCCATGTAACGCAACGGACAAAAGCAGACAAAGTGGCCATTTTTGCAAAAAACAGTGCCGACTGGGTATTTGCTTTCTATGCAGGTTGGAATGCAGGAAAAACGGTAGTTCCGATCGATTTTTTAGCTAGCACAGAGGACGTTGTTCATATTATAAAGGATTGCGAACCGGGATTGGTTTTTTACGATGAAACCACTGCAGAAAAATGGAAGGAAGTGCAAGCGGAGTGTAAAAAAGACATTGACAGCTACAATTTTTCTACCGAAAAACCGGCAGAAGATTTAACTCCCATAAAATGGAATCCACCAACCGATGAAGAACAAACAGCAGTAATAATTTACACTTCGGGAACCACCGGATCGCCTAAAGGAGTTATGCTATCGTATAAAAACCTGAAAGCAAATATTTACAGCGTTTCGCGCGATGTTGATATTTATGCTGCCGATCAGCAAGTGTTAATGCTCCTCCCCTTACACCACATTTTCCCATTGGCCGGATCGATGATGATTCCGCTTTTTGTTGGAGGTACAGTAGTTGAATCTCCTTCGATGCAGTCCTCTGACTTGTTGAGCACATTTGCCAACAATGAAATTGGGCTGATGATTGGGGTTCCAAAACTATACACACTGCTTTACCAGGGAATTTACGATAAGATACAGAAGAGCTTTATTGCAAAAACGCTGTTCAAATTGGTAAAAACCACAGGTAGCCGCAAATTGGCAAAAAAAATATTTAAACAAGTACACGATAAATTTGGTGGTCAGCTTACATTCATGATTAGTGGTGGAGCCGCCTTAGATCCTAAAATTGGGAAGTTCTTCCATGCGCTCGGATTTCATATTTTGGAAGGATATGGAATGACCGAAGCTGCACCGATGATTACCTTTACACGCCCCGAAAAATTCAAGGCCGGATCGCCCGGACATGCCCTTCCGAGGCTGGAGCTACGCATTAAGGAAGATGAAATTATTGCCAAAGGCGATAATATAATGAAAGGATACTACAACAGACCCGAGGAAACAGATGAGGTACTCAAAGACGGATGGCTCTACACAGGCGATTTGGGGAAGGTAGATAAAAAAGGATTTTTGCACATCACTGGCAGAAAAAAAGATATTATTGTACTGCCCAGTGGTAAAAATATCAACCCGATTTTACTTGAGCGCAAGCTGGAAGATAAGCCACAGATAAGTGAAGCTGCGCTGTTTTTACATAAAAATTTCTTGCATGCACTGATCATTCCCGATATGGCATACATGTCTGAAAATAATATTACAGACATCGACAACTACTTTAGAAAAGAGATCCTACCTGAATTCAATAAAGCGGTAACTTCCTACAAACGTATCATGCGATTTGCAGTAATCGACGAAGAATTACCACGCACCAGATTGGGAAAAATTCAACGATTTAAACTTCCTGAACTTTACGAAAACCCAACAGAAGCTAAAGTAACCGATTCTTACCAACCCGATATTGAAGAATATCAAGTAATTAAAAGCTTTATTGAGCAGCAGGTTGATATGAACATATCACCCGATCAGCACATTGAACTGGATATTGCCATGGATTCGCTCGATAAGCTTTCGCTGATGGACTTTATTGAAGGTACATTTGGTGTGAAAATCGATGAAGAAAAGTTATTGAAATTTCCATCGGTTGCCAAAATGGCAGAGCACGTGCGTGAGCACAAATTATTTCAGAAAATTGAAATGCCAGACTGGTCATCGATTATTAAGGAACGCGTCAACCTAAAACTACCTAAGTCGTGGATAAGTCAGGTTTTTATTGTTAAGGGCTTAAAATATTTATTCAAAATCATGTTTCGCTTTCGAAGCCAGGGTAGAGAAAATATTCCGGAAGGACCGGCCATTATTGCCCCCAATCACCAAAGCTACCTCGATGCTTTATTGATATCATCATTTATTAAAAATAAAGAACTACGGAAAACTTTCTTTTATGCTAAAAAGAAACATATGAAATCGAGGTTCATGAGTTTCATGGCCGATAGACATAACGTTATAGTTATGGACTTAGATAAAGGTTTAAAGGAATCGATACAAAAGCTTGCTTTGGTATTAAAAGAAGGTAAAAAAGTGGTAATATTTCCGGAAGGAACTCGCTCTAAAAATGGAGAAATTGGCGATTTCAAGAAAACATTTGCCATTCTCAGTAAGGAACTAAACGTTCCGGTTGTTCCGGTAGCAATTGATGGTGCTTATAATGCCCTGCCATCAGGTAAAAAAATCCCAAGGTTATTTGCCAAGGTAAAAATTACTTATATGCCTCCAATTTATCCAAAGAATTATAACTTGGAAGACTTAACTCAAGTAGTGAAAGAAAAAATTGCAGACAAAGTGGAGCAAAACGAACCCGCAGAGGTGAAAGTTTAGCACGAATGCTGCTATTTTAACAAATTCTGTGAATTTAGTATTGCAAAGAATTAAAATTGAAGCGAATATCCGTAAGGGTGTTCGCTTTCTTTTTTTAAATTGGCCATCAATCCATTAGCAAACCACAGTTTCCACATCTCTCTGCTTGCATATCTGGGTAATTTTACGCAACAACTCACCGTATACAACCATCGATAATGAACATATGATCGATAAATAGTCGAACCTACCCGCTTCAATTAGGAAAATATACTCTATTTTCGAGCAGTATTTTCCTGAAAATAACAATAAATCATAGCTCCAAAATTGAAAATATGCAACCAATGCAAAACTCACAGATTATAAATCGCATGCAACCTACGAAGGACAACAATTTGATTGTGGTGTTTAGCGCTCCAATTCGTACCATTTTTAACACGATACTCATCTTTTTCTTCATGATTTTTGGGCTTACCCAATGTACCCAAGCTCCAAAAGAACAACCCGAAAAAACCATTTCATACGCCGACTTTCAAGAAAAAGCAGAACAGGCTCTCGACAAGGCACTTGAAACAAAAAAGCAAGAGCTAATTGAGTACCTTAACATGGCAGGCGAAAAGGCTGCAAGCGTAAAGGGCGATCAGCTATTCTTAAATTTCTTTCGATCGAAACTGGCATTTAACCAAATCAGAAATCAAAACAGTTTACCAACTGAACTGCGCGAAAAAGCTAATGCGCTGGACAAGGCTGTTAACGATCACTTCTTAGTGAACTACGAACGGTTTTACGATATTTTGATGATCGACACTTCCGGTTACATTTTTTATACCGTACGCAAAGAAAAAGATTGGCAGCAAAATATTTTCGCAGCTAGTTTTGAGAACTCCACATTATCCGGGAAACTTAAAGAACAGCAATCATTTATTGATTTCAGTTTTTATGAGATATCGCAAAATCCATCCGCTTTTTTTATTGAACCAATAAAACACGACGGCGAGTTTTTGGGCTGGATTGTACTCCAATTTTCAGTATCAAATATCAACAATATTTTTTCTCCCATAGATGCTCTGGGTAGCACAGGCGAGGTAATTTTGGTTAATCAGGATCATTACATGCTTACCGATTCGCGGTTTGTACCCCAATCGACAATTTTAACCAAACAGCTCAGTAATGAAAACATACATGCAAAATTTACAATGGAACAAGGCCACAAACAAGTTATTGATTATCGCGGATTTAGCGTATTAAGCTCATTTGAGACATTTACCTTTCAAAACTCAAAGTGGTTGGTTATTTCGAAAATAAATGAGGCAGAAATTAAGACCAATTACTATAAAAAGTACCCGAATAAACTCAAAACAACGCTGCAATTATCCGAACGAAATATATTACCAACCCAGCAACCAGCTAAAAAGGAAGAAGATATTATTATCGTAAAAATGGATGAATACCAACGAAGTACAGATCAGACCATAGGGACTTTCGGCATATCGAAATGCACGGGAGTATTACTTACACTGCCCGAAAAATTTTCTTACTTTGCACATATCAGCCCATACGATAAAGTTTACGAAAACTCCAAAACCGACGTCCTTTCGCATTTGCTCAGCAAAATAAAATTTTTAGATATTACGCGATCTGAACAACAATTAATGGAAATAACAATTATTGCTCCGCACACGAAAACGGTCGAAAATATTACTAAAATACTGATTAATGAAGGATTTTTCATCAATCAGATTTATGTGGCACAAAACCACAACGCCACATTTGCCAATGTTTTTCATTCTCCAAAACTGAACGAAACTACTATTCAATGGGTCGGAAAAGATACATTGTATGAAACCATTTCGAGCAAAACACTAAAAAACTTGAACGACTATTCGGTTCTACCAAACGAGTAGGCCGGAGATGTCGTCGGCAATTTCGTTTGCGAGGATGGAGTATACCATAATTTGCGAAAATTGGCGAATCACTGTTGCCACCCAACATCTAAGTACATGTTTCTCATTTTACTGGGATTTTCAACAAAGACACTTTTTTTTCTGAGGCATTAATCACATATCAGCATCGGGTTTACGACGCAACTGTTTTTTTACACTCTGCTCCTTTTTGCCTTCGAGGCGCTTGCGCTTTGCAGCCTTGGTTGGTTTAGTGGGTATGCGTTTACGCTTCTTTTTAAACGCTTTTTTAATAAGTTCATTGAAACGCTCTACACAAATCTCCTTATTGCGCGTTTGAGAGCGGGTTTCCTGACAAGAAATTAGTAAAACGCCATCTGTGGTGCAGTGCGTTGCCAATTTATCGAGCAAAACAGCTTTTTGCTCATCGCTAAGCACAGAAGAATCAGGAATGCTAAACCGAAGCGTAACGCGCGTTTCTGTTTTATTAACGTGCTGCCCTCCCGGCCCGCTACTTCGTGAAGTTTGAAATTCAAATTCGGAACTTAAGTCAATCATCTAAATTACATTTTTACTAAAATTCAATTCCCTTACGCGCTTCAACGCCGCAATTGTAATAATGTTTCACTTCCGTAATATCCGATACCAGATCTGCTACTTCAACCAGTTGGGCAGGGGCATAGCGTCCTGTAGAAACGATTTCTAGCGTATGCTTATGTTCAGAAATAATTTTTACCACTTCGTTTATGGTGATAAGCCCATAATACAAGGCTATGTGCAATTCATCGAGAACAACGAGTTGATACTTTTTTTGATGAATAGCATCGCACACTTTTTGCCATCCGTTTTGTGCAGCTTGATAATCGGCAGGCTCGGGTTCCTTTTCAATAAAACAGGTTCGCCCATACAAAGCAAAGTCAATTTGTGGAATTGACTCCATAATTGCATGTTCAGCATAATGCTTTCCTTTAACAAACTGAGCAAAAAACACGTTCATACCTGCTCCGGCTGCACGCATACTCATTCCAAGTGCAGCTGTTGTTTTTCCTTTGCCATTACCTGTAATTACATGATACATAATTCTGAATTTAATTCACCACCACTTATTCTCTAATTTTGAGAGCGTATTAATCTATTTCCCTTTAATACGGGAACTACAGACGAATAGTCTTGTTGCAAGGCGTATTCCATATCGTTTTGCAATAAAGTTTGTTTCGACTTTAACCGTGGCGAAGACTTAAGAATATAACCGAGCCAGTTGTCAGCAGCTGCATCGAGCATGTTTTGTGCTATTGCAATCGAATCGCTTTCGCTATAGTAATTTGGCATTTTCAGCAACTGTTGAGCAAAATATCCGGCCAATAATGTGTCTTCGATATTTACCTTCATAGTCCATCCGGAACACAAAAACACAACGTCTGAGTAATGCTGTTGAATATATTCAAGGACTGCACTAAAATTCAACAGGGAGCCGGCAATGGCATGCTGGTTTTTGACAGCTGCAAAAGCTCGTGTTCCGTTGGTTGTAGTTATGGCAAGCATTTGGTGCGCTACCTTGTCGGCTGTAAATTCTAAGGGGGAATTCCCAAAATCAAATTCGCTCAGTTTATCACCATCGCGCTCACCGGCAATTAACATGCCTTGGTCACGAAAATCGAGTGCCGATTCAATATCGGGCACGGGAATAATGGCTTTAGCACCATTGTGCAAAGCAGTGGTTATAACCGTTGTAGCCCTAAACAAGTCGATTACCACTACTAAGTTTCCCTTACGGTGATAATGCGGGTATAATTCGGGTGAAAAGCTAATATCTACATGAATTTGTGACATGACAAAACACTTAAAATGATAAAAAGCACCGAATAGCAATCGGTGCTTTTTGTTTTAAAACAATAGTATTCAATTATTATTTAGAAACTATCCTTTATAAAAAGGCAATTTTGTGATGTGTGCTTTAACTAATTTTTTACGAATGCGGATAAAAATTTCGGTTCCATCCTTGTAAAAACCCTGTTTTACATACCCCAATCCAATGGATTGATTGGTCGACGGCGACATGGTTCCGGAAGTAACTTCCCCAATCTCGTTGCCGTCTGCGTCTTCAATTTTATAGCCTTTGCGGGCAATACCTTTATCTGCTAAAATAAATGGTTTTAATCTTCTGCTAGGCTTTTCTTCTTTTTGCTTTTCTAAAAACGGACGATCGATAAAATCGTTTCCATCAACAAACTTGGTAATCCAACCCAAGCCTGCTTCAATGGGCGAAGTAGTATCGTCTATATCGTTTCCGTAGAGGCAGAATCCCATTTCGAGACGCAGCGTATCGCGAGCTGCCAGTCCTGCGGGTTTAATACCAAACTCTTCTCCTGCTTCAAAAACAGCTTTCCACAATTTGGGACCGTCTTCGTTGCTCACATATATTTCGCAGCCTCCCGCTCCGGTATATCCGGTAGTTGAAAATATGGCATCATTAATTCCGGCAATTGTTACTTTTTGCATGGTATAAAATTCCATGTCTTCTACCGGCCGATCAACAATTTTCTGCATTGCTTTTAGCGCAAGCGGACCTTGCACAGCCAACAAACAAATTTCGTCGGAAGCGTTATAAAGTTCTTTGCCAACTTCAAGTCCCATTTCCTGAGCATGCTTTGCCACCCAATTCCAATCTTTTTCCACATTGGCACCGTTTACCACCAAAAAGTAGGTTTGTTCATCCACACGGTAAACCAACAAATCATCTACAATTCCGCCTTTTCCGTTTGGCATACAGCTATATTGAACTTTGCCATCGACTAGGGCAGCTACATCGTTTGTAGTAATTTTTTGAACCAAATCAAATGCTTTCGGTCCTTTTACCCAAAACTCACCCATGTGCGAAACATCGAAAACACCCAATTTTTCGCGAACATTGGTATGTTCATCTTTAATACCTGTATACTCAATAGGCATGTTAAAGCCTGCAAAGTCGACC
>JAWOEM010000086.1:0-3525 GCA_046482785.1 Salinivirgaceae bacterium | reverse complement strand
CGACCAACGAAAACACACTTAATGCAAGCGATACCCTCGTAATGCAAATTATTTTATCGGCAGGCTATCATCAAACAGATGTTATTAACAGTATAGAAATTGCAGAACGCATGGTAAGCGAACTTACACATATCAATAAGCCTCAGGACGGAGCCTTATTGATTTTCCCGAATCCGGCAACAGCAGCAACTACAATTTCGAGTGCAGAAATAATTCAGACGATCAATATTTATGATTTATCGGGAAATTTATTGGATAAATTCACACCCAAAACCAGCAAAACATCGATACCTACATACGATAGCGGAATATATATAATCGAGGTCATCACCAAAGAAAACAGGACAATTAGAAAATTGATTGTCAACTAAGGGATAGTATCGCAAGAACGCAGCCCAAATTTATCACAACTTATGTTCTAACCAAGATCTGCAAGAACAAACGATGCAAAGTACTATTTTCTTGCAAATTGAACTATTTTGGCAACATCAGGAGGATTTCGCTAAAAATATTAAGCGCAGTGGTAAACGTTTTCAGGTTAGTGTACAACAATCCATCGGCACCATACGGATGGCTGTGGCCAATGGGATTCAGGTAATAGGTATCAATAGGCTGACTAAAATCAACTGTTACAGCGTACACCAAGGCCGGTTGACATGATGTGAGGTAATTTGCATTGTCATATTTGGCATTTGTCCAAAATTTATTCACATCCCACGGTTGATTCACTTCGACTAAGATACGTACTTTTTGGGGCAACTCTTATCAGCTTTAAGCTGTAAATGTGCATTTGCCTTGGGTGTAGCACCGGTATATGCATCGGGAACACTATTTTTGGGCGATGGCAACTCTGCGCCGATAGTTTTTGCGCCATCGCGCTTATGGAACCAGTATGGAAGGGCTGCCGGCCTCACAGCCTCACCCGGTCCTTTCACCCACTTTAAATCACCGGCGGGTTTAAACGGATACACTCCGGTAGCAATGCTTTGCGTGGCAAAAAGCGTTTGAATGAACGTTCCATCAGGCTCCTCAGCCCACACAGCAAAACTCGGATAGTTATGAGCATCACCAATTGTAAAAATTAATTCAAAAGGCGTGCCTTGCCCACTAGAATTAAGCTGAATTCTCTCCGATTGGGCTGAAGCAGCTGTGGCAAAAAGCAGAAGTACGATATATGCGACGATTGTTCTCATAAGTTTACGGTTTACAGTTTTTGTATTGGCGAAACAGTGTTTAAAACTCGATCATTACTCCCAATGTGGGTAAAACGGTTCCTTGTCCATCGCTGGGAATTCTACGAAGCACGTATCGCTGCTGATCGGCAGGAGCTTCGGGGTTTTCAATTTGAACATTGCCATTTTCATCGGTATTCACATATTTATCGGCCTCATCGGCTTTGTAATTATAAAGGTTTTGCACATCAAAATACAGCATCAGCGACCACTTATCGAAATAAAATTGCCGATCGACCCGTAAATCTAACTGGTGAAAAGAGCCTAAACGTTCAGTATTGAATCGATTATAGTCGAGATACGGCTGATTCCGCCTATCCCAAGCCGATACTAAGGCTGAGGTTTCTAAATCGTATGGAGTGGTGGGTGCACCGCCTACAAATCGCCATTTAAAGCCTACGTCCCAGTTTTTACCAATTTTTCGGGTAGCAGTAAGGTTGTACAAAATTTTATTGTCCCAAGCCGAAGGAACAAAACTACCATCGGCCTCTTCAAATTCGCTTCGCACAAGGGTTAATGAACTAATTATGTTCATTCCCCACAAATTATTATGGCGCACCAGCAGTTCTACGCCGTAGGCTCGACCGCGGGCATCGCTTGTAACTTCCTCATCGCCAAAAACTCCAAAATCGGCGCTTTTCCCCGAAATGGCAACGGAATCGGAAACAGAAAACGGATAATTTTCATATTGTTTATAAAACCCCTCTAGTGTAACCCGGCTCTCTTCTGTAGGACGGTACTCCAACCCGGCCACAATGTGGTTGGCGGCAATAAATTTTAAACCATTTTCTTTATTGACCAGCACATCGGAATTATCGCGATAACCCATTGTAGTGTAGGCAGGGAGCTGAAAATACCGACCGGTGCTAAAATTAGCAAACCATTTTTCAGTAAGTCCGTAACTTGCAGAAAACCGCGGAGAAAATTGCTCAAGCGGATTAGACATTTCACTGCTATAGGAACTACCATCGAACCGTAGCCCCAACGATAGGTCAAGACGCTTACCCAAGAAACTCCGGCTCAATTGGCCAAAAGCGTTGTAATTAAAAAAATCGAGCTTTGAATTGTAATCTACATCAACGGTTTGTCCATTTACAAATATCTGATTATACGTACGATTCATGTATTCCGCATATTCTCCCCCCACGCCATAATTCAACTTGTAGTTGTCCATTCGAATATTGTCTTCGTAGCGAAATTTGGTTTTAATCTCATCACTTTCCAGATCGAACAATAAATTTTCAGGCGCTTCTACATTATTCTGATATTTGTAGGCCACATTTTTCAAATGGTTCCGCGATACTACAAGGGTATTGTAGGCGTTATCACGAAAGTGTTTATACACAGCACCAACGGTATACGTCCACTGTTCGTTGACGGGTAAATAATTTAAGATGTACCGTTGATCTTCGGTTTCATTCGCATCGAGATTTAACTCAAACTGATCGAGAGCGCCAATTCCGATAAAGGTAAGCTCATTTTTATCGTCGAGTTTTATACGGCTTTTAAATTGGGCATCGTTATAATCGGGTAAAAAAGGAAGTCCGATTACGCTAAATAAAAATTGCAGATAGGACCGGCGAACAGAGAAAATTACGCTGGCTTTATCGCCAATGGGGCCATCAGCAGTAAGCGCCAAATCTGAAGCGCCTACGGTTGCACGAAATTTCATTTTTTCTTTATTTCCATCGACCTGACGAAAGTCGAGCACCGAACTTAATGCATTTCCTCGATTGGCAGGGAAAGCACCTGAGTAGAAATCGACTTCGCGCACAAAATCGACATTAATAATGCCAACCGGACCGCCCGACGCACCTTGTGTAGCAAAGTGGTTCAGATTGGGAATTTCTACGCCATCTAAATAAAAGGTATTTTCATTTGCACCCCCTCCACGCACAATAACATCGTTTCGAAAGGCTGGAGTTGAGGCCACGCCGGGAAAAGATTGAATTACCTTCGAAATATCGCGGTTACCCCCGGGATTTTTTTCAATTTCGGCCACACCTATGGAGCGCATAGAGAGCGGACTTTCCACATTTCTGCGAAAGCGATCAGCAACCACATTAACCGTTTCCAGCTGTTCGGCAACGGGTTCCAACTCAATATCAATATAGGCTTGGCGCGCATTGGTTACCAAAACCTGCTTTGTAACTGTTTTGGCATATCCAACAGACGAAACTTCGAGTCGAATATATCCCGGTTCAAGTCCTGTGAATTGAAAATTTCCATCAATATCGGAAATAGCTCCAACATTGGTTCCCGAAACAATAATATTGGCAAACGGTACCGGCTC
>JAWOEM010000494.1:0-3096 GCA_046482785.1 Salinivirgaceae bacterium | reverse complement strand
CATTTCATTGCTTACGATCTTTTTCTTTTTTCATCCAATTATAGATAGTTGGTAAAACCGAAATCGTGAGGAATGTACCGGCTATCAATCCGCCAATTACCACCGTTACAAGTGGGCGCTGCACTTCGGAGCCCGGTCTGGTATTAAATGGCATGAGAATGAAACCCAAACTTGCCACCAAGGCTTAATTTTTCGTCTTATTTTGCCCTGTTTTCCCAATTGGCGAAAGAAAGCCAAACAGCGGAAGAATAAGGTCCTTGGGAAAGGTATAAATTACTATCTTTGCGGTTCAAAAAAATACGACTATGATAAACATTGAACAACAATTAAAGCAAGAGATACACAAAGCCTTAGAAACCATTTTTGGGCAATCGATTGAAGAAAAGCAGGTACAAATTCAAACTACTCGCCCCGATTTTGAAGGCGATTACACGCTTGTGGTTTTCCCATTGGTGCGAATAGCCAAAACCAAACCGGAACTTGCCGGGGAGCGCATTGGGGAGTATCTTGTGGAAAATTCAATGATTTTTGAGAAGTTCAATGTTGTTAAAGGGTTTCTTAATCTTAGTCTCACACACGGTTTTTGGTTGAACACCCTGAAATCGATCAAAAAAACAGCGTCATTCGGTACTCAAACCAACCGACCCGATGCAAAAAAGATAATGATTGAGTACTCGTCGCCAAACACCAATAAGCCTCTGCACCTTGGTCACATTAGAAACAACCTGCTTGGATTTTCTGTAGCGCGTATTCTGGAAGCTTGCGGCCACGAGGTGGTGAAAGTAAATTTGGTGAACGACCGCGGCATACATATTTGCAAGTCGATGGTAGCATGGCAAAAATGGGGAGAAAACAAAACGCCCGAAGATTTGGGGATGAAAGGCGATAAGTTGGTTGGCGATTTTTATGTAAAATTTGACAAGGAATACAAAGCCCAAATTGCCGAGTTAAAGAACGAGGGAAAGACAGAAGAAGAGGCAAAAGACTTGGCTCCATTGATACAAGAAGCCCGCGAAATGCTACGCAAATGGGAAAACAGAGATGCCGACGTGCTTGCATTGTGGGAAAAGATGAACCAATGGGTTTACAATGGCTTCGATGTTACATACAAAACCCTGGGAATTGAGTTCGATAAAATATATTATGAATCGGAAACCTACAAAAAAGGAAAATCGATTGTTTTAGACAGCCTCGAAAAAGGGCTACTAGTGAAAAAAGAGGACAACTCTGTATGGGCCGACCTCACAAACGATAAGCTCGACGAAAAAATTCTTTTACGGAGCGATGGCACCTCAGTTTACATGACGCAAGATTTGGGAACGGCCGTGCAGCGCTTCGAGGAATACGATATCGACCAACACATTTACGTAGTTGGAAATGAACAAGATTACCATTTCAAAGTACTTTCGCTTATTTTGCAAAAAATGGGTTACAAGTGGGCAAGTCAGCTATTCCACTTATCGTACGGAATGGTAGAGTTGCCATCGGGGAAAATGAAATCGCGCGAGGGCACTGTTGTAGATGCCGATGATTTGGTGGAAACCATGATACAAACGGCTGCCGACGTATCGGCCGAAAGCGGAAAACTGGATGGCCTTGATAAATCTGAAATTGAAACCATCAATAAAATGGTGGCGCTTGGAGCCCTCAAATATTTCATGCTGAAAGTCGATCCGAAAAAGAACATGTTGTTCAACCCTGCGGAATCGATTGATTTTAATGGCAATACCGGCCCCTTTATTCAGTACACCCATGCTCGTATTCGATCGCTGCTGCGCAAGGCAGGTGTAGAAAGCACACTGCCCCAGTTCGACGATACACTTGAACTGGAACCCAAAGAGCTGGAGCTGATAAAAACCATGGCACAACTGCCCGAAGTAATTGATGAAGCAGGAAAAAACATGAACCCCGGAGCCATTGCCAATTACCTCTTCGATTTGGTAAAAGTGTTCAACCAATTTTACCACGAGCACTCGGTGGTAAATGAGTCCGACGAAAGCAAACGCAATTTACGACTGAACCTATCGCACCAAACCGGAAAAGCAATTAAACATGGAATGTGGCTTTTAGGTATCGATGTTCCGGAACGCATGTAAAGGAAATTCCGCAAGGATTTACGTATCCTATGATAAAAATCCTTGCGGAATTTAGGCATCAGACCACGCACAAGCTGACGGGACAAGCAATAATCTTTTGGTTTTTATCTGCATTAAAAGTGTTCACCAAACGCTGCAATCCCCACATTTTTTGCCTTGCGATAAACGAAGACCTCTTCAACTTACCCGTATTTTACATTTGACTTGACACTAGTGTCCTGTCAACACCCAAATAACGCACCAAGTCTTTTTCTTTTACGATTTTGCTTTGCATTAAAAAGATTCTCGTAGCTATGGCTATGCTTACTTTTTACTGCTGTGCAAAACTCGGAAAATAACGGCGACTTATCCGCCATTTGTGCATTGACATGACACTAACTTATAATGCAGAAAAACAGTAGGTAACAGGCTGTATATTTTTTTACCGAGATAGTGGGCATTTCAGCGTTTCTGCATTCAATAAACTTACATATAAAACGACAGTGAAGTGCTCCAAAATCGGCAACGAAAACATACGCCGAAACGTTGTGCCTCACTTAACGAAACTGCTACATACAGGGTAAATTTGGCGGGAAATGATTAAATTTGTAATGATTAATTGAAAAAGATAGAATATGTATAATCCGATAAATATAGACCGTAGCAACCTGACCATTATGGGTGTGAAATTTTCCAATTTAAAAACGTTGGAAAGTACCGCAAATGCAATCGGGAGTAATATGTTTGAAGGTTTTAAACCCACTCCTAAAAGTATTGAGATAATTAGAGATTATACGATTGGGAAAATCACATTGTCAGAGTTAATAAAATTCGCTAAGAACAAATCGTATGTCTGATTCATACAAATATGTTGACCCCGATTACATCTATTCCGACCCAAAAACCGGAATTCTAAGAAATTTAGCAGACATAACGGACTCGGATGATTTACTCTTTTTTGAAAGCGCAGCTGTTGCAAAACGTATTCAAGAACTTTACGAAAAACCTATCAAGATAAAAG
>JAWOEM010000490.1:0-3144 GCA_046482785.1 Salinivirgaceae bacterium | reverse complement strand
AAACCTGACTCGGTTCGATTAAGTAAATCATCTCATTCGGTTTCATTCTTCACCCAAATGAGTGATTTTCTAAATCGGGGTTAACCTAAATTCCGCACGGATTTTGACCTTAAGAAATTAAATCCGTGCGGAATTTAGGTTTTATTGGAGGCAAAGTTATTTTTTATAATTGATAAACGGTTTCCACACTTGTTCTGCGTACATGTTTCTATCGAAGCGTTCTACTTCATCTATAGATGACACATTGCGTGTGGTGTAAATCATTTCTTCCATAAATTCGGGCGAGCGACGTACGCCTTCACCTACGTTTATCATTACCGTTTCGCCATTTTTGATAATTCCACGGTGCAACGATTCAAAGAAGCCACCAATGGCAATTGCTGAAGCAGGCCCAACTTGTATGTGTTTCACGTAAGCAATTAGTCTTGAAATATCGGCGATCATATGTTCGCCGAACTCAATTATTTCGCCATTGCTCTTTTTTGTGAGCTTTCCAATTATTGGGTATGTTCCGGGTTTTCCGGTAGCTAGTGTAGGCACTTTTGTCACCGGATTTTCCAATTTTGGATAATCGTTTTCCCATCCTTCGGGGAAGTTTTTTGCTTTGGCATCGTCCCAAGCCATGCGCATGGGGGCACATTGGTCGGGTTGAACCATAATAAAGCGTGGGAGTTTGGCTTCAATGCCCGAGCCTTTCAGGTCTTCCACCGCTTTATCTATTGCAATGGGACCTGTTCCGCCGCTGAGTGCCTGAACGTATACATCGGGTAGTTTTTTCATTTGACGAAGCCACTCAAAAACCATGGTTTTTTTGGCTTCTACGCGCATTGGGTCGGTATTGCCACCCGATAGTAAAATGCCGTGCTTTTCTGAATAGGCAGCGGCTATTTCTTTCGCTTTTGCATAATCGCCTTTTACACGGTTTACTCGCTGCCCGTAGGTATTTACCTCGGCCTCGTTGGCTTTTAGGGCATCTTGCGGTATAAATACCGATAACGAAATTCCTGCTTTCGCTAAATAATGGGCAAATGCGTTGGCAATATTCCCTGTGCTTGCTACGGCATATTCTTTAACGCCATTTTCTTTTAGTACGCTGGCTGCAACCGATGCGGCTACATCTTTAAATGTGCCTGTTCCCGGGTTTTTATCGTTTCGGTAAGCCCAAACCTCAATGTCGAGATTGTAATGTTTTTTTGCAAAATCGGCCAGAAAATCCCAAACCTCAACGGGAATTACGCCTTCGCCGGCGGTTATAATATTCTCTTTATTGTTTAATGGCAAGAAATCGAAATAGTGAAATACACTTTCTGCTTTTCCGTTTTTCTCATCAATGAGGTCTTTTACCGCGCTTATATCTTTACTATACTCCGCATAAACAACTTTATGTCCGCACTTTGGACATTTTTGCATGTTTCCAAACCACTCTTTAAAGTCGCTGACTGCATATTGGCATTTTTCGCATCTTAGGTGAAATTTCTGAGTCTCTTTCATTGTTTCTATCTTTGTTACGTTGCTATTCTTCGTTTTGTATTTTGTTTACCAGTTTTTTTACGGCATCAAAACTAAGTATTTTCGGGAAAAAATAAATAAAACTGTCAAAGCCGTCAAAATCTTTTCTCAGTCCGGTTTCTATGTGTTTGAGTCCTTCGGTAAGGTTCCCTAACTCGCATTCTGCTGCTCCCTGTAGGAAGTTTAGCTGGCAGGTTTTAAATTTTTCGCCAATCTCGTTGCAGAGTTTTATTGTTTTTTCGAAATTTTTATTTTCGAATAAGCATTCGCCTAGGCGAATGGCGGCCAGCTCGTCGTAGGGATCCAGTTGCATTACTTTTTTGAAAGCCAAAATGGCATAGTTAAGCTCTTTTCTGTTTTGGTGAATGATACCTAACCGATACCAGTAAATGGGTTCGTTTCCATCGTGCTTGATGGCTTTTTTTGTGTAAAACAGGCTTTCGGTTATTTTGCCTTCTCTAAAATATATTTCCCCAATTCCAAACCATGCGTCGGCAAAGTCAGACATTAAGGTCAGTGTTTTTTCAAAGCACTGCATGGCTTTGTCATCTTTTTGTTCCTGAACGTAATTTTCGCCCAACAGGTAATGGGCATGTGGATTTTTTGGTTCTTGTTCTACCAAATCTTTCAGGTACCTCGATGATATTTCGTATTGGCCTCTTTTGCTGTACATTTCGGACAAACTGTAGTAGGCTGTGGAATACTCAGGCTCGATGGCTATGGCAAATTCATATGCGTCTATGGCTTCCTGTTCAAATCCGGCTCGTTCGTAGAGCATGCCCAAATGGAACCACACCATTTCGTTAAAGGAGTCGCGATCTAAAAAAATATTACAGAGTTCCAGCGCTTTTTCGGTTCTTCCAATTTCGTTATAGCACGTGGTTAAGTCTATAATAGCTTCAAAATCGTATTTGTCTAATTGTAATATCATGTGGAAATAATTGATGGCCTGTGCAAACTTTAGGTCGTCCATCAAATCGTCTGTAATCAGGTACAGAAGTTCCATTTTTTCTTCTGTATCGGAAATGGAAAGTGCTGCATTGTAGTTTCGGAGCGCTTTAACCATGTTTTTTGCTCCCAGATATAACTTCCCGAAAAAATAATATACTTCGGCACTTCCATTTGTTATGTTGAGCAGTTTAATGAGTATTTGCTTGGCTTTGCCAAAATTTTTACTCATAATATGCACCTGAGCTTCTTTCAGCATAAGCTCTTCGGTATTGGGGTGTTGGCGGAGACCAATGCTGATTACTTTTCGTGCTTTTTCGCGTTGGCTACTTTGCAATAAGAAGTTGATAACGTTTATAAAATCTTCAACGTCAAAGTATGCTGCTTTCTTTTTTTGCAGCATGTCTTCAAATCTTTTAAGGGTATTGTTAAATTCTTCATTACGACCAAACAGGCCGGGGATATTGTCCATCATAGGTTTCCTTCGTTATTCTGGTAAAATACTCAGTGTACAAAGCAAGCTTCGAGCCACTTTTTGTGTCAATTCTGTCCACAAAAACGTGTACTGAAGCCTCTTTGGTGTGTGCGGTATGTACGATTTTATGTGTGTTTTATACTTTTTTATTGTATTTGTTTACAAAAATCGGTGCAAATTTACATTAAAATCTGTGTTCTTTGCGTAATAAA
>JAWOEM010000486.1:0-3734 GCA_046482785.1 Salinivirgaceae bacterium | reverse complement strand
ACTATAATTTGGTAGAGCGCGATGGTGATCAGGTAAACACCTTACTTAGTGGGTACTTAAGAGCAGAATATAAACTAAACAACTTCCGGTTTATTGCTGCAGCACGTGCCGATAAATTTGAATACCCCGATAAAATAATTGTGAGCCCTTTACTCACAGCTACATACAAAATGAACGAAAATGTTTTGTTTCGAGCGTCATATGGCCAGGCCACACGGTCACCCTTTATGATAAACTTGTTTACAAACCTTGATATGGCCTATCCTATTCCAAACCCCGATGGAGTGCCCTCCACTTACAATACTATTTATGGAGCACATTATCGAGGAACTGAATATCAGGATAAAGATTACAATTTGCTTAATGTTGAAGAGGCTGAGGTTGGTACGCGGTTTAATGTCAATAGTTGGTTGTCCTTTGATTTAGAGCTTTTTTGGTCGCAAATGAAAAATCTTGATGTTTTTGCAAAAGTTGCTCGTAGTACCAATATTGTTCCTTCGTCGCCAACTGAAGGAACTGCTTATATAAGCGACACCACATCGTTTGTCGATATTGACATTACTCCGCAGCAAGTTGGGGGTACACTTTCGGTATTTGCAAACCCCTTGAAAAATCTCGATATTCAGCTTTATCTGACTTTGCAGGAAACGCAAGTGAAAAATTATTACGATTCTACCGGATATAAAACCTATTATAGCGGCCCTACAGATGATGAATTTGTTTTTACGGGAGGTAGTTCTGCCGAGGTACTTGATGGTAGCGACCCCGATAGCGACAAGTATCGTGATTTTTATCATAAAGCTACGCCAACTTATTTTGGTGGAGTAAATATAAATTACAAGCCTATACCTAAATTGAATGTAAATGTGAATAGTTACTTTTATGGAGCACAAACGTTTTCAATAGGGCAGGGTAATGGTCAAAATGTTGTTGAGAAAGTAAAATCGAATATTTTACTTAATGCAACCATTGGGTATGAGGTGCGCCAAAATGTAACGGTCTTTATTAATGGGCGAAATCTGATTGGAGGAGATCAGCGCCAGTTTGCCATTACCGATAAAATTAATACTATGGTTCTTGCAGGTATTAATATTAGTATGTAGATGATTTAATACGAAATCTTTAAAACCACATGACACTAGTGTCCTGTCAACACCCAAATAACGCACCAAGTCTTGTTCTTTTACGGTTTTGCTTTGCATTAAAAAGTTTCACGTAGCCATGGCTATGCTTACTTTTTACTGCTGTGCAAAACTCGGAAAATAACGGCGACTTATACATCATTTGAGCATTGACATGACACTAGTAATTTATGCAAAAATGGAAAATCGCCGCGATGTATCGTTGAATAGTATTATCAAAAGAATTATCGGCGAACTCAAAAAGAAGTTGCTACCAAGGGTAAAACTTTAGCACCCAACATTCGAAATTGGTCTTTTTTTTAAAGTGGAAAACTCCTGGAATGTCCCGACATTGGACTACCTTACTGTGCGTACTATGTGGTAGTAAATTGGTAGGCAGCAAACCCACGCCAGACAACCCATAAAAGTGAGATCAGCGAAACTAATCGCGGGGTAGCCGGGCGATTTGCCCTTTTTAATAAAGGTAACCAAAAAGCCATAAAGGAATTGCATTTCCAACTGGATACTCAAGGTCGTCTTTTACAAGAAAAGCCTTTGGCAAACCACCAATTTGTTTTTTTCCCTTACTTTCACCACCCACCTCAAAGTAATAGTCACCATCTACAATAAAATCTGCTTTTTTTCCATCGAATATGTTATGTTTTACTTTTAACTGATTTAAAAAGAAGGTTTCACGTACTGTACCAATGTTTATTTGCCCGGTAGATAAGGCATATAATAAATTCGAATTTTCTAAAAATATCTTTTCCGGTTTTTGCAAAAGCGCAATGCTATTTCCATATGGATATAACAGATGAATTAGTTTGGCTTGTTGCAAAAACACCAAATAGTTCATTATGGTATTGCGATGTATCGAACTCCTTTCGGCAAGTTTAACCAAGTTAGGTTTAAAAGGCACCTGATCGGCTATAATTTGCATTAATTGAAGCATCTTTTTGGCATTGCGTAAATCAAACTCCTTTAATTCTGCCATGTCGTATTCGATAATAAGCCTGACTACTTGCTTTAAACGCCTGCTGAAACCGAGCTTATCTTCAAAATAAAATGGATAATAGCCCGATTTTAAATATTCTGAAAAGTATTCGTAAGGTTTAAATGTGCTCGGAAACAATGCCCTTTTGCTAATTTGAGGATCAAGCAAATCTTGTAAAGATAACTGTTCCACATCAACAATATTATTCATCTTCAGATATTCACGGTACGATAATCCCGGTAAATGCCACATTAAAACCCGACGACTTAAATCAACTTCTTGTTTGGAAATATCAATGATGGATGAGCCCGTAAATACCAGATGAAGTCCTTTTAATTGATCATATATATTCTTAATCTCTCTTGACCAATTTGGATATTTATGTACTTCATCTAAAAACAGGTATTCGCCACCTTCCTTGTAAAACTTCCGAACAGTGTCAACGAGTGAGTGGGTGGTAAAATACATATCATCTAATGAAAAATAGGCTGCTTTGTGGGCTGGTAATGCCAATTCCTTCAATTTCTGAAGTAATAAAGTTGTTTTGCCTGTTCCGCGTGCCCCCTTTAAACCAATAAGCCTGTCTGACCAATTTATTTCTTGATATAAAAAACGCTTGAAATCTGTATTGGTATCATTTGTTAGAATTTCCGATTGTTCTAAAAGTTGTATCATTGCATTTCAGTTTATGCAAATATAATTAAAATATGCACTCCTTGATGTGCAAAAACATATTTATTCACACTATAAACCAAAAATATGCACTTTTGACTGGACGCGGCTGCAAGCTGAGAAGAAGTCGTGTGGATAAAAGCACTCAAAACTGACACCTTCAACACAAAACGCAGGATGGGAATTTCCACTAGCCGCCCAATTCGTAAGGTGCGTGGCACTTCCCACAAAAAACAACGGCAAGGTTCTGTTTTAAACATTGCCGTTGTTTTGTTGAAGCCACCGCGTGCGGCAGCTGGTATTCTATTCCGGCGACAATGTATTGGCTCCGCTGCCTTGTCGGCACGGACATTCAGGATCGGATAACGGCCGTAGTTCTACTTTGTCGATGTAATAGTAAGCTTCAGACATATCTGATTTATCTTTCACAAACGACTCTCTCTTTAACGCATCACCTTTATCGACCCAATTGACCTCCTTGTCTGTTTGAAATACCCCAATTGTCATATAACGCTCATGGCCAGTGGCTTTAAAAACACGTTTCAATTGGAGCCAGCCATTTCTTGGGCACGAAATCAATCCGTTAAATAATATTTGAGGCTCTTTGTTTAACTCTTTTTGATTAAATGGGCTTCTAATTCTCCAATAACTAAAATATAAACCCAGTTCATCTATTCTTATATAGGAATAGTCACCTTGTGATATAAAAAATGATATGCAATACAGGCTGTCTTTCGTCAACTTTTGGGTCAACTTCGTAGATATATACTCCCGGCTATGACCTATATTGGATGCTTTGGCTCTAAAAAAATATTGAAGACCCACAGGAATAAAACCTGCATACCCATCCCCGTCTACGGCCTCTTCCTTTCCGGCAAAGTTTTTAGGAACATCTGCTTTATGCCTGCTACACCGATTAAAATAATCGGGCGTACCCCATGTTGGAC
>JAWOEM010000419.1:0-4123 GCA_046482785.1 Salinivirgaceae bacterium | reverse complement strand
AGAATGTTGGCCGTACTAAGGAGTTACTTGAATGTATTGTATGGTAAGGGGCAATGGATCCAGAACTATAACGCCAAACAAATTTATTTGAATCATCAGTTAGTAGAAGATGCCAAACTAGATCTCCATGAAATGCAGGAACGAATAGCCCGGTTTTTAGTACAATTTTCCGGTATTGCTGAGGCTATGCCGGCGGCGGTTATTCAAAAGAGTAGTTTTACACGCGGCACAAATTACCTGATGCAAAATAGTTATCACCGTCAGCGTTCGGGCGACGTAATCATTAATTTAGAACCGGGCTGGATTGAACTGACCGATAAAAAGGTTTTGCAAAACTCCGGGTACAAATACGATGTGCAAGTTCCGCTTATTTGGTATGGTTGGAAAATGCCGCGACTTACATTATATCGGCCTATAAACACAACCGATGTGGCAATTACACTTTCTGAATTTTTGGAAATCGCTCCTCCAAATGGGGGAACCGGAGAGGTAATTAAAGAGTTGCTTTCGCGCTAATGATATTGCTCAATAGTGCCGGATTTTGTTCTGCTGCAGTGCCAATCACAACCATGTTGGCACCCGCATTCCACGCATGAACAGCTTGTGCTGCACTTCTGATGCCTCCACCAACAATTATTGGAAGCGATACCGCTTTTGATACGTCCTCAATAATTTTTGTAGAAACCGGATGGTCGGCTCCACTTCCTGCTTCCAAATACAACTGTTTCATGCCAATTAGCTCACCTGCCATAGCCGTTGCTACAGCAATGTCTGTTTTGTGTGCCGGCAGTGGTTGTGTGTTGCTCATGTATTGCACAGAAGTAATGTGTCCCGATTCAAAGAGCATGTAGCCCGTAGAAATAATGGGAATACCGAGTTGCTTTAGTTTTGGTGCTGCCATTACATGATGCCCGATAAGGAAATCGGGGTTTCGCCCTGAGATAAGGTTCAACAACATAAAGGCATCGGCTTGTTGGCTAATTTGGAAAGCATTTCCCGGGAAAAGCACCACCGGAATTTGTGTATTCGATTTAATTAGCCCAATAGTAAAGTCGATATTGTTGTACAACAAACTTCCACCCACCAAAATTATATCTGTATTTTCAATTTCGGGTGTTGTAAAAAGCTGATTTATAGAACTTTCGTCCGCTTTGTCCGGGTCGATCAGTATGGCTATTTTTTTGTCGTATTTTGTTAATTTGCCGATGTGCATAGCATAAATTTTATTCGTCCACAACCCACGTCACAACCTGGTTGTCAAAAAACGTGTAGCTTAACTCATATTCAGCCTCACTATTATTGCTTATAATTGAGGCCTTCATGTGTTGGCGATTTTCGGTTTCAATTGCAGTAATAATAAGTTGGCTGGCAAAATCGATTCCCATTTGCCCGAGCATTTTATACAAACTTTCTTTGGCCGACCAAAGCAGGGTGGCGTCGCGAGCCGGAAATTCTTCGCCTATAAATTTGAATTCCTGATTGTTTAAAAAACGTTTGGCTACACGTAAAGCTCTCGATGCAATAGTTTCTACATCTACTCCACAGCGGTATGCGCTGTGCATAAAGCAAACCGTTTGGTTTGAGTGTGCAATGGAAATATGCGTTTCGTTCTTCTCCATTACCGGAGCACCGGTGTCGAGGTAAGAAACATGATTGTTAGGTAAAACTTTCCGTTGCAGGATTCGCGCAGCCAAAAATTCACTTTTGCGTTTTGCATTGGTAATTTTATTGTAGCATTCTTGTTCAGCCTTCGAAAGAGAAAGCATAGATTCTAACTCGGTGTGCTTTTCGTTCAAGTCCCAAAATTGTATGGCTGTATCAGCCCCTAACCATATTTGTTTTCGAAAAGGCATTACTTCCAGTTCAATGTTTCAATCATATGTTCCACATCTTTCCTTACAAATTGAATGAGTGGAGCCAGAGAATCTTCGTTGGGTGCAGCATTAAAATAGAGTGCTCCTCTTAAATAATGGTTTGTTGAATCGGTGGCGTAAAATTGTAAGTTTGAAGCTGCATCGCCTTTTATGGTAAATAGCACTCCATACACTTTCTTTACAGGATTAATAAACATTTGCTCGTCAATGGCATCTGCTTTTACAGTATGCCCGTACACAAGATGGTGGGCATCGTCGAGTAATTGCGATAAGTTGTTGTCGATTTTTTTATAGCTCAAGTGTATTTTTGCCCGGGTTGGTTTTATGTAAATGTTTTTCCAGCATTCGCCCGACCTGCTGCGGTCTTCAATTTTGGTGTACTCTCCAAGCTCAAATTCGTAAGGGCAATCGTCGCTTAATTGCTTGTAGGTATGTTCGGGTAAGTCGAATCGGATATATCCCTTGGGTTTTGGAATGTTTTCATCCGAACATCCAAGAAATAGCATTAGTACTGCTGCAACTATTATGTAACTCTTTCTACGCATTTTTCAATACAACTTTTACTTTTTTTATTCGGCGATGGTCTGCCGATTCTACTTGTAGTGTGAAACGTTTGTATTCAAACTTTTCGTATACGCGGGGAATTTCTTCTGTGTGTTCCAATATGAATCCGGCCAGAGTATCTGCGTTGGAATCATCAAATAAATCCCCTTCGTAATCTATATATCGGCAAAAATCGTTGAGCGAAGTTTTTCCTTCGAAAAGAAATGTGGTGGCATTTACTTTTACAAAATCGCTTTTTTGCTCGTCAAACTCATCCGAAATGTCACCAACAATTTCTTCTAAAATATCTTCGAGTGTCACAATTCCACATGTACCTCCATATTCGTCTACCACAATAGCCAAATGAATTTTTTTGTCCTGTAATTCCCCCAAAAGGTCGTTTATTTTCTTGTTTTCGGGTATAAAATAGGGTGGACGAATGAGTTTTGGCCAGCTTATTTCCTCCGGGTTATGAATATGTGGAAGTAAATCTTTAATGTATAAAACTCCCTGAACATTATCGAACGTATCTTTGTAAACCGGAATGCGCGAATAGCCCGAGTCGATAATTTGGTTCATCATAACATCAAATTCGGCATCAATGTCTACGGCTATCACATCCACGCGCGGACGAAGTATTTCGCTAACGGTTGTACTCGTGAAGTCGACAATTCCTTTGAGCATTGCTTTCTCTTCATCGAGGTCTTTTTCTGTCAGTGCAAGTGCGTCGCTCAGCTCGTCGATCGAAATATGCTTTTCTCTTTTTACTTTTTTATCGACAATGGAGGTAGAAAAGATTAGAAAATGACTGATGGGAGCAAATATTTTACCGAAATACAGCAGAGGTAAGGCCATGAACTTGGTGAACCCCACATAATTATGTGTTGCGTAAACTTTTGGGATAATCTCCCCAAACAGAAGTAATATGAATGTGATAGTAATTACCTGAAAGATAAAACCCAAAATGGGGGCATTACTGAAATCTATTAGCGTTGTAGTGATGTATGACGACAGAATAATGATGCCAATATTGACAAAATTATTGGTTACCAAAATAGTACTAAGGAGCTTTTTGGGTTTTTCAATGAGTTTAATAACCGTTCGGGATATTTTTCCGGTGCTGGTTTTAAAAACGTTAATGTCTTTTGGCTTTAGCGAAAAAAAGGCCACTTCAGATCCTGAAATACAGGCTGATATGGCGATTAGTACAAGCAAAATGATAAAACCAATAACAATTTCAGGGTTAATGGGAGTGAAGTCTACCTGAAGGAACTTTTCTAAAGATGTGGAATACGGTTCTGGGTCCAATTTCAATTGATTTTTAATTTATTTTAAAGTGTAAATATAATGTTGTTCTACGAATGTTCAAATATACAAGTTTTAGTTTTGTATATTTCATAAAATTGGTATTGCTTTTTTACAAATTGGTAACACAGTGGTTGTATTTCTTTTTTTTTGACTGTGCTTTTATACTTACTCGGGGATTGTAATGAAATAACTAGTGTCATGTCAAGTGTGGAATTACGGGTAAGTTGAAGATATTTTCGTTTTTAGCAAGGCAAAAAATGTGCGCATAGCAGCGTTCTGTAATCATTTTTTAACGCAGATAAAACCTAAATTCTGCAAGCATTTAATTTTTCTTGCTCAAAATGCTTGTGGAATTTAGGTTAACCCCGACTTAGCAAATCATCCTGTTTGGGCTCATA
>JAWOEM010000378.1:0-4533 GCA_046482785.1 Salinivirgaceae bacterium | reverse complement strand
TGTAAGTGATACCTGCATGAATTTTATGGTATGATATTTTGCTTAATGGATCACCGTTGTCTTCTTCGGCATTTAGAAATGAGTAATAAGTATACCCTTTCAGCTCGCCAAAATCTATGTTAACACGTACTTCTGCACCTTGTGTTACTTGTTTCCCAAAATTTTTAAACGCAAGTACACCATTAATTCAGAAATGGTTGTTACCGACAGGAACACACAAAACGCACAGCCCTTTCCACGGCACGATCGTTTCTATTCCAGCGACGTGCTATCTGAAAGAATCAGCGACTTTGCCGACACCAATTTCTGGGGGCAAAACAACATTATCGACCCAAACAAAGACATCAATAAAGCCATCGAAGAAATTTTAAAAGAGACAAAACCCAATGAAAGTAAATAAATTAGCTGTTCAGAAATGCAGTATACCCTAAAAATTTGGATATTTGTAGCAACTCAAAAACCGCAAGCATTTTGAACAAAAAAAAATACTTGCGGATTTTGGAGCAATTGAAAATACAAACCAAATGTTAGCTAACGAGAAACCGTTTACACCAAATATGCACAGGATGTGAAAAAACAAATAGCCCTACATGCAAATCGGTTAAGCATAAGCAATAAAGACACATTCGAGAAACTGTTTCGCTCAGAGTACCAACCGCTATGTCGCTTCGTGCTTACCCTGACCCGAAACAAAGAAGAAAGTGAAGAACTGGCTCAGGAAGTATTTTACCGGTTGTGGGTAAAACGGAGAAAAATAAAAATTACCGATTCTATACAATCTTACCTGCGCACCAGCGCCCGTAACTTATGGATAGAGCAAGGACGACATTTACAAGTGAAACAAAAATACGCAGATAGCGCCAAGCACAGAAAACAACACACAACGCCGGAAAGTCTGCTATTGGACAAAGAATATGAGTCGCTATTCGATAAAACCATTGAGAAATTGCCCGAAAGATGCCGCCAAATTTTTAATTTGAGCAGAAATGCAGGGCTCAAATACCATGAAATAGCTGCAAAATTGTCAATTTCAGTAAAAACAGTTGAAGCCGATATGCACAAAACACTATCGGCTCTGCGCCAAACATTTAAACACACAAACAAATGAACCAGTACACCGATCATGCAATTTCTAAATATATTTCGGGAGAATTGTCAGCTGCCGAAGCCCGGGCTTTTGAAGCGCAAATGGAACAAGACCCCGGGCTGGAGCAAGAGGTAAGCACCGTTAAAGCCTATTTGAACCGAAGCAGCACACAATTCGATACAGATGCCGCGTGGAAAAAAATGGATAAACGCATAAATAAAACTGAATCGAAAAGCAAGCAATGGAAAAAACCTTTGGCCATGGCCTTGGCAGCATCGATTATTGTTGTTGCCACGGCCATAAGCCTGATTGCCGTATTGCAGAGTCAGGATTTTAAAAAGAACTATATGGCTGAAACACGCATGGAAATAACCCTTCCCGACCAAAGTACCGTGACGTTAAAAAAAGAGAGTCAGCTAACTTTAGATGCACATTTTAACCAAAAAACGCGTAGCTTAAAACTCGTTGGCGAAGCCTACTTCCAAGTTGCACCCGATAAAAACAAACCATTTATTGTTGAAGGAAAACACAGCCAAATAACCGTTACCGGCACATCATTTTTGGTGCGAAGCACCGACTACGACCAACTATTTGTGGTAGAAGGAAGCGTGAATATTGCACACAAAGGAGAAGGCACGCACGAAGAAATTTTGGCAAATGAAAGCGCCACTGCCAAGGAGCACACCTTATACAAAAAAAACAGCATTAGTTCTAACGCTTTGGCGTGGGCGCTTCGCCGCTTCAAATTCGACAACCACACACTGGAGCAGGCATGCGCACTAATAGCAGACAGCTACGAAAGAAAAATACAATTTGCCGATAGCACAATTGGAAAACGATTGATTTCTGCCACTTTCAGCGACCAACCTTTCTCCGAAGTCATCGAAATAATTGCAGAAACACACAATTTAGATTATCATTATAAAAACGATACCGTTTTACTGACTACAAAACCGTAGCAGATTATGAGCAAAGTTGCAACCATCATACAAACACTATTTTTACGCACGCCACTTTCGTGGATGCGGCGGCGAATTAAATTCCCGGCCATTGCCTTTATAACACTACTTTGCATTAATATTCCCATTCACACGCTTGGTCAACACACGAAGCTTTCCGATACAATTTCCATAGTAGTTAAAGACCTGCCAATAAGACAACTCCTGGACTCATTGAACACGAACTACGATTATCATTTTTCGTACAATCCGGAGCAATTTTGCGACACACAAAAAATAAGTGCCAATGCGCGTAATATTCAACTCCAGCAATTAATAACACTTATTGCCCACGGGCAACATATGGTTTACGCAATAAAAAACCGTCATATTATTTTTAAACCTTCTGAAACAGACAAGACAAATCGCACCATAGCCGGAACAATAACCGAGAATGATATTCCAATTTCCAATGTGTCGGTTTATCTGAAAAATTCGATGCGGGGTGTAATTACAAACCAAGACGGCTTTTTCGCACTCAACTATCATAAAGAGTTTATGGCCGACACACTCGTAATTTCCCACTTAGGCTATAAAACACAACACGTTCCGGTGAGTACATTACAGCGCGCCCCTCTTAATATTCAGCTAAAAAAACACAACATTAGCTTAGATGAAATTATTGTAACGGCTACCACAGCCCACAATATAATTAAAGAAACCATCGAGAATATTCCGAAAACCTACCCACATCATGCCGTTTGCTATACATCGTTTTACCGCGAAGAGGTTACAAAAAACAATAACTACCAATACTTTTCAGAGGCTATACTCAAACTTTTTAAAAATAGCTATTCTGGAATTTTCAATCAAGAACACATTACAAGAGAGCAAAGCAGAACCTTTCACAAAGTAAACAACGATACATTACTCCTGAAAATAAAAGCCGGTCTGCGCACCGCCCTTTTGCTAGATGTTGTGCGCTATCAGCCCGATTTTTTACACGCCAAAACGTTTGCAAATTATAGTTTCGAGCTCATTGAACCAACATACCAAAACAACGAACTAATATTTAAAGTGCGCTTTATACCCCGCGCCGGTTCCGAAGCCGATTACACGGGTGTTTTACTTATCGATGCAAAAAGAAAAGCACTTGCCGGAGTTACCTTCGAATATGCCGAAAGCCGCACGCATAAACTTCGCGAGCTTATCAACAAAAATACTTCAATTATCCCCACCGGCGCAAAATACACTATTAGGTATCAACTAAAAAAGAACACGTACTATTTGCATTTCATTACTACGCAACTCGATTTTACGCTAAACAACAAAAACGAACCAGAATTGCAACGCTACCGCACCAAATCATCACTTTACGTGGTCAATACCGATACGCTCGACGTGGAAAAACCCACCATAAAAGAACGCATCAATCCTCAAATAGTATTTTCCAAAAAGCATTTTCATTACGAGTCGGATTTTTGGGGTAAGTACGATTACCACATGCCATCGAATCAAGTAATTGAAGACCTACAACGGATGTTCAACACAGAGAGCACAGTTGAGTTAACAAAACAACACTAAAGAACGAGATCAAAATTGAAGGACCAACACTCAAAACCCACAAGCAAAAGCCATATAAATAACTACACACCAAAATATTACAAAAAAACGAGGCCACCCAAAAAGGATGGCCTCGAGTTTTGCATTATTTATTATAATCGTGCAAAGCCTATTGCAATACAAAGCAGCTTTACAACGAATTACTTCTTAACAATTTTAAACGTCTTGATGGGTTTTAGTCCATCGAGAATACGTATAAAATAGACTCCGGCTTCGCGGTTTAAAAATGAGATCTCGGTAGCCTCGTTTTTAAAATGGTCTTGCACAAGCGCTCTTCCTTCGGCATTTAACACTTGATACTCATAATCGGCAATATTCTCATCCTGAAATTTCAGGGTAATAAAATCGCTTGTGGGGTTTGGATAGGCAACAATGCCAATTCCCTGCTCACCGAAATCTGTGATGGAAACCACGTCCAACTTCGTTTGCTGAAACCCTTGAGTAAGTATATAGTCGCCTTCGGTAAAAGTAGCAACAGCCACTTCGCCAACGCCCCAACTTAAGATATACCCATTATTTTGAGCAATATCTCCCGCAGAGGTTATGGCCTCTTGTCCGCGAACCGTCGTGGTTGCAATTATTGCTATTGCCAACAGTATTATTCTCATAGTTTTTATTTTAAATTATCAAAATACAGTAACCAGCAAGGCTATTGTTTTTCTTTTTTTCCACCACTTACTAATTTTATAGTCTCTTCAGGAATATCACCAGTAAGGTTTGAAATACTAGTACTGCCCCACTCAAATATATAAGGATTTTCTTCCGTGTACTCCGCATTAACAGAATAATTGCCACCTTCGGGCAAATCAAAAGTTACGTTTCCTTGTGAATCGGTAGTTCCTTCCAACTGGAAATATTTAGAATCACCTCCCTTAAATCCTTCAG
>JAWOEM010000256.1:0-7512 GCA_046482785.1 Salinivirgaceae bacterium | reverse complement strand
CATTTCCACATTCCACTCCAATGTGGAACCGACGAAATGCTGCAAAAAATGAACAGACGATACACCACCGACCTGTTCAAACAGCGCATAGAAAAAATCCGTTCCATATTGCCAAGCGCATTCATTGCTGCCGATGTAATTGTGGGCACACCCGGCGAAACAGACGAACTGCACCGGCAAGCAATGAATTTTATTGCAAGCCTGCAACTATCGGCACTACACGTTTTTACCTACAGCCAGCGCCCCAACACTAAGGCGGCAACCATGGCAAACCAAGTTGATGCCGCCACAAAAAATACACGCAGCAAGCAAATGCACGAATTATCGGAAACGCTGGAAAAAAAGTTTATTGAAACACAACTCAACACTACACATGCCGTACTTTTTGAAAAGCCACAAAAAGATGGGTATATTTATGGTTTTACAGACAACTACCTACGAGTGAAAACACCGTATGCCAACGGATTAGAAAACACAATTACAAACGTATTTTTACGTTCTGTAAATGATAAAAACGAAATAAACGGAGAAATTTTATGATAGACGAAAACTTAAGACACCCCCTTTTAACGCTGGTTCGTACAGCCGGACAGTTCATTAAATCAGAAAAAGGAACCATCAGTAAGCAAGATATCAACACCAAGTCGCACAATAGTTTTGTCACTTATGTGGATAAAAAAGCCGAAGAAATGCTGGTCGACGGTTTGCGTCAACTCATTCCCGACAGCGGTTTTATTGCCGAAGAAAACACCGCCGGCGAAAGCGACAGCCCATGGCGATGGATCATCGATCCGCTCGACGGCACCACCAACTTTATCAATAATATTTACCCCGTTTCGGTAAGCGTGGCTCTGCAACACAACAAAAAAACGGTTGCAGGTGTAGTATACGAAATAGGACAAGACGAGCTTTTTTTCGCCTTCGAAAATGAATCGGCAATGCTCAACCATAAGCCCATTAGCGTAAGCGCAACCAATAAATTAGCCGACAGTTTTATTGCCACCGGCTTTCCATACTACGATTTTAAACGAACCGATAAGTTTGTGCAAACATTGGCGCATCTGATGAAAAGCACCACCGGGCTGCGACGGCTAGGATCGGCAGCCACCGACCTGGCCTATGTGGCGTGTGGCCGCTACGATGCCTTTTTCGAATACAGCCTGAGCCCTTGGGATGTAGCCGCCGGAGCCTTCATTGTACAACAAGCCGGAGGAAAAATTGCCGACTTTAGCGGAGGTTCCAATTACCTGTTTGGTAAAGAAATAGTGGCAACCAATAAGCAATTATCAGCAGAGTTTATGAACCTAATCAAACAAAAAATGACAACAGAAGAAAAACAATAATGCTATATTTGCACAAATACATAAACTAAAAGTGTTACCGTCTGAAAAATATACACCTATGAAGCGCTTCTTTTTACTATTAACATTCGCAACCCTACTATTCCATACGTACGGACAAAATCCGGCAGGCCATTTTCACTATGCCCAATTTATGGACATCGATGGCAGCCCATATTTAGAAACCTACCTGGCCGTAGCCGGTAACTCTGTAGCCTACAAATCGGTAGACGAAGACAACGAACAAGCATCGGTAGAGGTAACCATGATTTTTAAAAATGGCGAAATCGTTAAAGCCTACCGTAAGTTTAATCTCAAAAGTGCCGAATTAGAGAAAAACTCCTCAAACAAACCCACATTCCTCAATTTGGAACGGTTTGGTTTGGAAAATGGAACGTACAACTTTGAGCTCACACTAAAGGATAATTACATCGACTCTGCCGAGTTTACTTATCGTGATATCATTACAGTGGATGTAGATAAAAACGACGTATCTTTTGGTGGCATTACGCTGGCAGAAAGCATGCGCCCCACAGATAAACGCAATCAGTTTTCGAAAAGTGGCTTTGACATTATTCCTTACGTGAGCAACTTTTACCCCAACGAAGTAAACAACATTCGTTTCTACGCGGAAATTTACAATCTCGACAAAGTACTGGGACGCGATTCGGCCTTTATTGTAAAAACATACCTCGAAGGAACGCCAACACGCAGGCTTTACACAGAATTTGCATCGCTCGAACGTAAAAAAGCAGCACCCATAAACGTGCTCATGAAATCGTTCGACATCACCAAGCTCAATAGTGGCAATTACAACCTGGTTATAGAAGTTCGAAACAAACAAAACGAGCTGGTTGCCGAGCACAAAAAATTTATTCAACGATCGAATGATCAATATTACCAGCTCGATGTAGACTACACAACCATTGAAATTGAGAGCACATTTGCACAAGAGATCACAAACTTCGCACAGTTAGAAGACCACATTTACGCCCTCTACCCCATTGCCAATCGCATGGAGCAGAATTTTATTTTACAAGATTTTACAGAAAGTAAAATGAAACTCATGCAACAATTCTTCTACAATTTCTGGAAAGAACGCAACCCGTCTAATCCGGAAGAAGAATGGAATATATACAAAAAGCAGCTGAAAATTGTCCAAAAACACTTTGGCTACGGTCAACGCAGAGGCTACGCCACCGACTTGGGGCGCATTTACCTCAAGTATGGCCCGCCATCATCCATTAGAGAAGAGCATTTGGGGCAACAGCAAATTATTTCCACACAAGGCGGTTCAGGCTCAGGAACTATTGATGCAGTAGATTACCAAATTTGGCATTACTACAAAATAAATGAACAAACCGACCGTATTTTCATCTTTGTAAAAGGCCTCGACACCTATAACCTTGGAGAAGAATACGTACTGCTTTACACTGATGTATCGGGCGAAATAGCCTACGACGATGGATTAAATTTCTCATCGATAGGCTCGCTACTTCAATCGGTAGACAGCAAACTGCTGCGCGACATACAAAATGAGTCGGCTCGTGCCCTCTCGCGCTTCCTCCGCGGAAAACGGTAGGAAAATTCACGACATAACATAAAAAAGAGGCTGCCTAAAAAGGCAGCCTCTTTTCTCTTAAACACATTCTAATTCTGGGTTGAAAACTATTTTAAACTAATTTTAAATGCGCGCTGTATATTTTCATTAGATATTTTGATGAAATACAGACCTCGTTGATAGCTTGCCACATCTATTTGAAATTTATCATCACAATTATTTATCATTCCCTGAGCAATACGTTCGCCACTAATTGCAAACAACTCATATTTAACAGGAGTTCTATTTCCCTGCTCAAATTTTATGATAAAATAGTCTTCCGCCGGATTTGGATATACATTAATGTCGTCTACTTCTAAATTCGCAACAGAATTATCGTCCTCTACAACAAATTCAAACACATCGCTGGCTGAACCACCGTTGCCATCGTTGGCCGTTACCGTAATGTTGGCTGTGCCTGTGCCCACTTCCGTAATGGTCAGCGTTGTACCGCTCAGGCTGGCTGTTGCTACGTTTGTGGCATCGGACGAAACGCCAAATGTCAACACGTCATCGTCGGCATCGGTAAACACGTTAGCGATGTCGATAGTAGCTGAACCAAAGCCTTCGGTTTCGGTCATATCGGCAATAGGATTTGCAACTACCGGAGCGTTGTTCGATGAACCTAAATCGGTTACAGAGATATCATCAACGTACAAATACCACATATTTGCATCGCTATACCCCTGCCAACCAAGGTAATAAACCCCATCAGTTGTCACTGAAAATGTTTGTTGCCCCTCGGTGTAGGTTTCATTTACGATATTGTTATTATCGAATAGCTGATCTAATGTCATTGCAGATGAACTGTTCGATGTGCCGAGTTTCACCTTTAATTTTTCCGGATAGGTTGCAGACCTTGCCCTATACCAAAAGCTTAGTTGGTAGGTATGCCCGGCCTTTAGTTGCAGTGGCTGCGAAAAGAACCAATCATTCATGTCAGCAGAGCCATTGTACTGAATGGATAAATGATTTGATCCGGAGTTCGGATAATCACTTGACGTACCCCAATTGTATGCATCATTGTTTGCATCCTCCATGCTGGTACAAGCGGGCAAATCAGGAATCATAACGCTTTCGAAATCTTCGGCATAGTCTGTAACCGATAAGTCTACAACGCACGGATCGGCATTTGTGGTGCCATTCGTTTCGGGAATCGTTCCATCGGTTTTGTAATCGATGAGTGTACCGCTGTTTGAGTATGCATACAGTTTGAAGAAATACTCAGTTGCATAATCAAGCCCTGTAAATGTATAGCTTTCAATACCCTGTGCGACATTCATTACGGCGCTGCCATCAGATAAATCTGCATCGTCGGCTACCGGGTTTGTATCTGTCGGATCGGTAAACGTTCCGGTTGTGTTGGCTACGAGCAAATATCCATCGGGTAAAATATCTCCTGTTGCATCTGTCCAGGTTAATTGCATTTCTGTTGCCGTGGTAGTACCAACGACCATTTCGGTAGCATGGTTTGTAGGTTCATCTTTTGCCATCGTTGATGCATTTCCGGTGAGCCCCGGCGTTAAGTAACATGAAGTTGAAGCATCGTACTCATAAATAGCAAAATGGTAGGTTGTATTTCCATTCAGATTGTTTACCGTTACGCTATTTCCTGCGCCGGCATACACAACATAATTGCCGGTTCCTACTTCTGAACCGGTTCCAAAAGTTGCATCGGCATTATACATGTTTCCACTGACAGGATCAGCATCTACAGCATCGGCTTTTTTGGCCAAAACAATTACTTCGTCTCCGCCATTGGGGGTGCCGCGCGTCCACTCAATGTCAATTGATCCGGTGGTTTGTGCTGAACTATTGAAATCAACAGCCTGATCGGCAGGTGGTGTGCAAACCATGGTGGCATCAACTTGTAAATCATCAATACACCAGTACCATGAAAACCCGCCGATGTAATTAAATTTGAATTTTACCTGTGATTGGCCATCTAATTCGTTCAGCACCTGGCTAAATGCTTCGGGATTATTGGTACTGGCTGTCCATTGCTGAATTTGTGTCCACGAAGTACCATTGTCAACGCTGTAGAAAAGGGTAGCCGAACTTTCTCCAACATGCCTGTAATAATGATCGAATGAGAGCGTTACATCCTCATGGGACGAAAAATCAAACGTATGTGTAACCAAATCAGAGTTTTGATCATTGGCCATTCCATAACCGTCGCTATCTAAATGCGCATAGTTTCCAGTTCCGAAATTAATATCTGTATCACTAACTGCACCAAATTGCCATACTTGTCCATTTCCTTCGTTATCTAGCACATCCCAACATTGAGGTGCTTCTACATCATTGAAACCAGTTTCGTAAGGAAATGAAGTAATGTAAATTGAACACGGATCGATTAACGTTGTGGCATTATCTGTGGGTACGGTGCCGTCTGTTTTATAAATAATAAAATCGCCGTTATTGGTATACGGGAAAATTTTAAAATAATACTGTGTTTCAAAATCGAGGTTAGTGAATGTGTAACCCTGTTCTCCCGGTTCTACATTTATGGCACCTGCTCCATCGCCAAGATTCGTATCATCATCTACAGGAACGGAGTTAGTCGGATCTAAAAATGTGCCGGTGGTGTTGGCCAAAATTAAATATCCGTCCGGTTCCACTGTTCCGGCAGCATCTGTCCACGTGAGCGGAATTTCTGTGGGTGTAACGGTGCCGGTTGAAAATGAAGTGACATGGTTTGACGCAACAGGTTTGGCATCTGTTATTGCACTTCCATCTAATTCAATCAGGTTGTAACAAAAATCGGAAAGCCTGTATTCATAAATGGAAAAATCATAATTTATGAGATTGTCCAGATTGGTAATATTTACGTTTGTGCCCGTACCATCGTAAACAACAAAGTTACCCGTGCCAATTTCTGAACCTACACCAAAATCTGCATCTGCTGTGTATGCATTTCCTTTTGTGGGGTCGGCATGAGACACTGCGGCTTCTTTGGCCACCACTAGCACATTATCGCCGCCATTGGGAGTGCCTCTTGTCCAGCCGATTTCCAGCGAATTGTAGGTTGAATTCGTTACAGTAAAATCTGTAGCTTGATCTTCTGGGGGAATACATGTTGCATCGCCGGTAACACTCACATCGTCAATAGCCCAGCCCGGACCAACGGCACCGCCATCAGATCCGAACCTAATCCGAAACTGAAAGTCGGGATTTTCATCGTACGCTGAAAGGTCTACGGTAACTTGTGTCCAATCAAGAATACTTGCTGGCGCCCATGCTTCCTGCTCACCAAGGGGGTTACCTGGATGGAGTGTACCATCGTAGGGTAAACTGGTAGTAACTTTTGTCCATTGGTTTCCATCCCAACATTCAATAAATCCACCGTCCCAATAATCACCATTACCAGAAAGCTCAGCATTCATATAAATCCAAAAAGTTAATTCGCAATTATTGAATCCGTATAAACTAATATTTGGCGAAATTAGATCGTAAATAGTGTTTGTGACATACTCGCTATTTCCGTTTGTAACAAAGCATGTGCCACCACCGGTATGATCACCTGAGGGCGTAGTTGGCATAATATTTAGCCAATCGTCATTACCTGTAACGCCATTCCAGCAGTTGCCTCCTGAATCAAAATCATCGGCATAAGGCAATGTTAAGTCAGCGCAAGGATCAACATCGGTTGTTGCCGAAGCTTCAGGCGGTGTAGCATCTGTTTTATACTTAATGTTTGAACCACTATTTGTATATGAATAAATTTTAAAATAATAATTTGTTTCGCCCATTAAACTATCAAACACCTTGCTTTCTGTACCACGAATGATGTTTTTCACCAAGCGAGAATCATCTTCCGGTGCGCCATTTGTAGGGGCTACAATTTCTTCATACCCAACATAACTCCCCTTAATTAAATATCCATCGGGAACCACACTTCCGGTTGCATCAATCCATGTTAATGGAATGGTTGTGCCGGTGGGTGCTCCTGCAGTAAAATTTGTGGGATATGCAGAGGGCGCACTTTTTATGGTGGTTTCATTGGCATAAATGCCGGCAGAATAATCCCCGGAAGGCAGCACAGACCATATTTTGTAGTAATATATTGTGTTTTCAGCGAGTGAATTGTGGGTGAAAGATGTCTGCGAACCGTTGTATAGAACTGTTCCACCACCGGAAATGGCATCGCCTACATTGTAGCTTGTTTGATCGTTGGGGTTCCCAAAATTGCCGTCGGCACTCCATGCAATAAGTACATCATCATTGCTACTGTTTTTACTCCAGTTCAGATCAATCTGGTTTGGATCGTTGGAAGTAGCCGTAAAGCTGTTTGGCGAGGAGTTATCTATTCCTGTCACAATCAGCGAAAAATCCTGAGCAGCCGCCAAAGTTCCTTTATGCGAAACGGTAATTGTATAGCGCGTTCCGGATGCAGGACTCCCGACAATAATCTTTTCATAGGGATCTACTGTGTTGTCTCCATTATCGCTGGTAGAAACAGAAGTTAATCGGAAAGGATAAAACGTATTGGTGCTTTCGGTTATGCGAATATCTAAATCATTAACTAATGCGGGGGTATTATCATTTGCAGTTCCCTCATTAGCTATTCCC
>JAWOEM010000222.1:0-5865 GCA_046482785.1 Salinivirgaceae bacterium | reverse complement strand
TTTCATTGTCGGTAAGTACCTTCGACTTTTTATAGGCAAGGTTTTCTTCCTTGATAATATCTTTTACTTCCATAATTGCTTAGCCTTTAATAATTTTTTCTTCAAGCGCACTTACAATTTCGTCCGGGCTGGGGATAATTCCTCCATAACGGCCAAAATGTTCTACAGGCACTTTTCCGTTAACGGCAAGTTTTACATCTTCTACCATTTGTCCTGAGCTCATTTCTACAGATAGCATTCCTTTTACTTGATTTGCTAGTTCTGCCAATTGTTTTGTTGGGAACGGGAATAGCGTAATTGGGCGTAGAAGTCCAACTTTGATTCCTTTTTCGCGGGCTATTTCCATTGCTTTACCGCAAATACGTGATGATGAACCGTATGCTACCAACAGATACTCTGCATCTTCAGTATTTGTGGTTTCGAACCGTACTTCGGTTTCTTTCATCTGCTGGTATTTGGCTTGCAGCTTGTGGTTGTGCTTCTCTTGCAGCTCTGATTTTAACTCAAGCGAAGTTACTATATTTCTTTCCCGATCGGGAGTTTTTCCGGTCGTAGCCCAACTACCAAATTTTTCTTTGATTTCAGCATCTGTAAATCGTGGTTTAAAGTCTTTTAATTCAACTTTTTCCATCATTTGACCAATCATACCGTCGCTCAAAATCATTGCGGGGTTCCGGTATTTTATGGATAATTCAAGGGCGTCTTCCACAAAGTCGGCCATTTCTTGCACAGAGTTAGGAGCAAACACAATTAGGTGATAATCACCATGTCCGCCACCTTTTACTGCCTGAAAATAGTCTGATTGTGCGGGCTGAATAGTTCCCAAGCCCGGGCCACCTCTAACCACGTTTACTACCAGAGCAGGCAGTTCTGCACCGGCTATATAAGAAATTGCTTCCAGTTTGAGGCTTACACCCGGGCTGGAAGACGATGTCATTACTTTTTTTCCGCACGCTGCACCGCCGTAAAGCATGTTGGCAGCTGCTACTTCACTTTCGGCCTGAACCACAACCATACCGGTTTCTTCCCATGGTTTACGAGCCATTAGTGTTTCAATTACTTCTGACTGAGGTGTAATGGGATATCCGAAATAGCCATCAACGCCATAGCGTATCGCTGCTTCGGCAATTGCCTCATTACCCTTCATTAATCTTAGTTCTCCCATTATTTAAGAGGTTTTTAAGTTTAGTGATAAATGATTGCAAATACAGCTACGCTTGCTGTAATTTGACTTTGTAAACAGTAATTACACTGTCCGGACATACCAGACCGCAGTTTGAACAGCCGATGCACGCATCGGGGTTCTCCATGTAGGCATAGTTATACCCTTTACCATTCACATTTGGCGATAAGGCCAATGTGTTGGTTGGGCATTCTACTACACAAAGGTTACATCCCTTGCATTTTTCTATATCTACAACGACTGCTCCTTTTACTTTTGCCATAGTAGTTGTTTTTAAATGAGTTTATAAGTTGCAAATGTACTGAATATTAACAAAAAAGTAGTTGAATACCCAGCCTAATTCGTTTGTGATTTCTTATTTATTTTGGTTTCAAATAGCCCTGAACGCTCTTTCTTTTGAGTGTGCGGATTAATTGAATTCTTCGGCAAAGCGCTTTAGCCGGTATTCTAAATCGTCGAACTGGCTTCGTTTTATTTGCGAAACGCAAGCTCTTAATCCGTCTACGTGTGTGCTGCCGGCTCCTTTTAATGATATGGCACTAATGCCGTAGTAAAGAAGGTTCTCAATGAGCTCGCCTCCTTTCATTCCCGGGTAGGCAATGGTAAAGTAGAAGCCATCGGCTAAGTCTTCGTCAAGATCTTTGTCATAAATAATTTCGAAACCATATTTGGTAAAAAGTTTCTTCATTATTTTGGCGCGCTCGCCATATTCTTTTACAGGCTCTACAAAATCGAATTTTCCATCGCTGGCGGCTTTAAACATAGCTGCCAGAGCGTGTTGTCCGGAATGCGATGCCCCGGAGCTTAACGAGTATAGCAGGCGGTAAACAATTGCATATCCTAAACGGTCGGCTCCAAAACGTTCGGCTAAATCGGGGTACGAACGGTGATAAAGCGAATCAGAAATGACCATTACAGCCATTCGTTGACCTGCATAACTGAATACTTTTGAGCTTGAAATAAGCATAATCCAATTGTCGGTGTAGTTGGCTACCGAGGGTTGGAAAGGTGCTTCGTTGGGTATCGATAGTTTTTTCCGGAAGTCCATTCCAAAATAGGCTAAATCTTCAACTACAACTGCATCGTATTTTGTAGCCAATTCGCCAATGGCCTTTAATTCTTCGTCGTTCAGACAAATCCAACTGGGGTTATTGGGGTTTGAGAATATAATGCTGTTGATGTTTCCTTTACTCAATACCTCTTCGAGTTTTTCCCGTAACTTTTCGCCACGGTAGTTGTACACATCGAAGGATTCGAATTTAGCGCCAATGACCTTAAATTGTTGTTTTTGAATGGGAAATCCCGGATCGATAAATAGGGCTGTATCCTTCTTCTTGTCCATGAAACTCAACGCTTGAAAAGAGGCGTATCCGCCTTGCATTGACCCGGTAGTGGCTATGCATCCTTCGGGCGATACATCAATATTCATGAAGCTTTTAATGAAACGCGAAGTTTCTTTTTTCAGTTCGGGAATCCCCTCGATACTTGGGTAGTTCTTTGCTACGCCGGCTTTCAATGCTGCAATTTCGGCTTCGGTTCCAATTTTCTCAGGTTCCAGTCCCGGAACGCCCATTTCCATTCGAATGAACTTATCGCCGGTAGCTTCTTCTATTTGATCGACTACCTTTACAATTTCGCGAATGGTAGCATCGCTGAGGTCAGGTATGTTGAGTTCTTCAACATACTTTTTGACCACTTCAAATTTTATTGGTGTGTTCGTGTTCATATGAATTATTGTTTTATTTCGATTACTAAATATTGCGTGTTGCTCCAAAATTTCTGCGGGTTTGTGATTTCGATACTGTCCACCGGTTTATCGCCATGTAATTTGTAACTACCCTCGGGGTGGGGAGTTACAATTCGCACTTTTCGTGCATTAAGTGTAATGGTTTTTAGCTCAAATTTTCCGACTTCGGTAAAGTAGTCTTGGTTCAAATTATCGTTTAATTTCCGTGCCTTACCAATGCCGAGTATTCCACCTTCTTTGGTTATTACATTATTATCTTTCAATTCTTTTTGCGTACCATAGGCATAGTACACGGTATTCATTTCTTTTTGTTGGTATGCAATTATGTTTTGTTGTTGCTTGCGCAAATTTTGGAGTGTATCAACCAATCCCTGTAGGTTGACGATATGTCCCTGCATGCTTTCAAGCCGATTTCTCAGTGTTTCTATTTCAATTATTTTATCATCCATTTGGCTGTTTAGCCTCTCAATAAGGTTTTGTAACTCTTTGTTTTCCGACATGTCTTTCCCGAGCCGCTTTTGAAGTTGTGATAGTTTTCGCCGGTTATCGATCAGTTTATTGTAAATGCTCGTAATATCTTCCGATATTTTTGCTTTTGTACCTTTCTGGTTTTCGATATCGTTGCGGGCGATGGTACTGATAATTTGCTCTTGTTCTTTTATGGTATCCAGATTCGATTGAATGAAATTAATGGTTTCACTCAGGTTGTATATATGCTCCTCTGTTGTAGCTCTTTCTCGTTTTAGCTGGCGATTTTCTTCTTTTAGCGCATCAATTTTTTCTTGCTGGTTATTATTGCATTGGTTCAATAGAGTAATTGCAAATACGAGTAATGTGATTTGGGTAAGTCGTTTAAATGTGTACATGGCTTTTTATGGTTTTTAGTATATGTGCTATTTCTTGTTTTATTTTTTCCTGGGCAGGTAATTGTTCTATGAGTTGATAAATATAATTCTTTTGGTGCAACAGTTCGAAAGAACTGGCGAAGTTAATGTCGAAAATCCAGCTGAGCTGAATAAGCCTAAAGTCTTCAGACGTGCTCATATCATCTAAATTTGCTAGTTTATTCTCCATGATTGCCTGTGTGATGGCTGATGAGTAGTTGTTTTTGGCTTTTTGGTTTAAAAACAATGTGTTTGTGTCTAATTTCGGGTTTTTCTGTTCTTCAACCATTATTCGAAGAATATCTAATTTGTCGGCATCCCGAATGGTTTGAGCGAGTATTCTTGTTGATTCGTCCAGTTGAGTAACGGGAATAGTGTGTTTATTATGTAGCTCAATTGCTGTTAAGATACTTTTTTGGGCAGTTTGAGATAAATCGGCAATCATTTTTTGCTCGCGAATTATCTTTGCAGAGAGGGCGGCGTGGTCTTCCGATTGTTTATCGTTAAAGGTTTTATACTTTTCGAACTGTTCAAACCGACCAATATCATGTAAAAGACCACATATTGCCGAATTTTCAATTTGCTGTTTAGTAAAATGTTCTTTTTCTGCAATTGTGCGGGCAAGGTTACTTACTAGAATCGAATGTTTGAATTTTAAGGCATGAGCATTAGTGTCGTCGTTATTAAGGAATGACGATGTGTATGATATGAATCTGTTATGAATAATTTTAAAGTTCAATACACTTAAAATTTTGTAGTGGTAAAATTAGGAAAATATGGTAAATATTAATGGGGAAACAGGCTGTTGCCAAACATTTTTTTTATATTTTCGGTGTTTTTAGATAAAACATCTGCTATTAGTCGGTTATTGTAGGTAAATAATCTGTTTTTGGCAAAAACCGTAAAGTAAGTTGGTAAAATTAACCATCTTCTTGCTTTGATGTTTTTGGTTGCGGTCTTATGTGGGAGTTCACGTATCCATATGGCGCCCACTTGTTGTCAAATTGTATTTATTCTTCTTAATTATAAACATAAAAGTCACGCTGATTTCCCGATACCTGTTATATTTGCGGTGAATTGAAACACAACAAAATGAAGCGCTACGATTATGATTTATTAGTGGTTACCGGAATTACCGCTACCGGCAAAACATCTTTGGCAGCACATTGCGCGGCTAAATTTAATGGTGAAATTATTAGTGCCGATAGTCGCCAGGTGTTTCGTGGAATGACGATTGGTACCGGCAAAGATTTGGACGATTACGTGATAGAGGGAAAACCCATTCCGCATCATTTGGTCGATATATGCGATGCAGGTGATACTTACAGTGTGTTTCAGTTTCAACAAGATTTTCTCTCTGCAATGGAAGACATTCGAGCACATGAGCGTTTTCCTGTTTTGAGTGGTGGAACAGGTCTGTATGTTGAGGCAGTAGTTAAAAAGTATAAGCTGCTTGATGTTCCACGAAATGACGAATTGAGAGACCAACTCCGAAAAAAGAGTCTTGAAGAGTTGACCCAACTACTGGCAGCAAAGAAGTCGTTACACAACACTACCGATGTAGATACCTGCCAGCGCGCAATACGGGCAATTGAAATTGCTGAGTTTTACGAAAAATTCGATGTAAAAGAGACAAAAATGCCAGATTATAAGCCATTAGTTGTAGCACCATCGTTCGATCGGCCACAAATACGTAAGCGTATCACCGAAAGGTTGCATCAACGGCTCAACGAAGGAATGGTTGAAGAAGTGCAGGAGCTGATAAAAAAAGGAGTTCCTCCTGAAAAGCTTATTTCTTACGGGCTTGAATATAAGTTTATTACCTGGTATTTGACCGGTGAAATGGATTATTCCACCATGGTGGAACGGTTAAATATTGCCATTCACCAGTTTGCCAAGCGCCAAATGACATGGTTTCGTCGCATGGAGCGCAAAGGAACCCGCATCCATTGGATTGATGGGTATTTGCCGATGGAGGAGAAGGTGCAGCATATTTCATCTCTCCTAAATAGTGTTCGTCAATAAACTCCACTTTCTGCGTTACACTTACT
>JAWOEM010000106.1:0-5094 GCA_046482785.1 Salinivirgaceae bacterium | reverse complement strand
CTTTCTGTGAAGCCGTACATAGGAATTTTCAAGTGTTCGTCTGCCATATCGATGGCTTTTTGCGTTAGTCCGCGCATTTCTGTTCCAAATAATAGTGCAACAGGGCCTTTTCCCAGATCAAATTCTTCCAGTTCGGTATCGTTTGTATGCGGTGTAGTGGCTACAATGCGGTAGTTGTCTTTTTTTAATTTATTAATGGCTGCTTCCAATGCATTTTCTTGTGCATATTGGTTTATCGACAACCATTTTGATGCTCCCATGGCCACTTCGGGGTTGGGTTTAAATTTGTTTTCGGCTTCAATTACATATACCGACTGTATACCAAAGCAGTCGCACGATCGTAATACTGCGCTGGCATTGTGCGATTGGTAAATTTCCTCAATGCCTACGGTTATGTAATTTGTACGTTTGTCGAGTATATTGTTGAATAGCTCAAACCGTTCTTCGGTCATAAACGATTTGAGGTGTTGAATAATTTCTTTGCTCATGTGTTTTGTGATTGGTTGAAGTTAGCAACAGTTTTTTTAGTCTGCCAATTGGTTGTAAAGAGACAAAAGTGTGTCACAAAAAAAAAGAGCCCACATCAGGACCCTTTTAATCTTTCAATTCAGAAACATATTAGCTTACATCTTCTGAAAGATCATTACCAGCTTTAAATTTTACAACTTTTTTAGCTGGAATGCTAATTTCTTGTCCAGTTCTTGGGTTACGACCAGTGCGTGCACTGCGTTCAGCTACTGAAAAAGATCCGAAACCTACTAGCTGGATACGATCACCAGCTTTAAGTGCGTCTGTTACTGAGCCTACAAAAGCTTCTAAGGCTTTTTTGCTGTCGTTTTTTGAAAGACCTGATTTAGATGCCATGGCATCTATTAATTGTGCTTTGTTCATAAAAATAAAATTTTACGTTTAACCAAATTTTTTGTACCAGTTCATTGCAAATATAGGCCATTTCTAGTCTTTTGCAAATTATAAGTATATTTTTTTAACTTTTTAACAAAAAACTATTTTATCATACTTGCTTAATAATCAAAATAATAATGAATTCTGGTACGTAAGTGGTTGATTTATAATGATTAATGATTATTTCTCTATTATTTCTTGATTCCTGCAATTTTTTCTAACATATCTGTAGTAAGGGATTTGGGGCGTTCCAGCGGATAACCGAGCGCTCTGTCCCAAATAAGATTTGCAGAGATACCTATGGCGCGACCAATTCCGAATAGTACTGTGTAAAAGTCGTATTCGGTTATTCCGTAGTGCCATTGAATAATTCCACTCTGTGCATCAACGTTTGGCCACGGGTTTTTTGCTTTGCCCTGTTCTTTAAGAATTGGTGGAACTACCTTGTAAAGCATATCTACATATTTAAACAGTAGGTCGTCTTGCAGGTGCTTTAAACTAAATTCCCGTTGTAATTCGTAGCGTGGGTCGGTTTTGCGCAGTACTGCGTGGCCGTAACCCGGAATTACCTGACCGGAGTTTAATGTATCCCATACAAATTGTTTCATCTCTTCTTCGTTGGGTACTTCGCCGCCCATTCGTTCGCTAAGCTGCTGCAACCAGCGGAGTACTTCCTGATTGGCTAAACCGTGTAATGGCCCGGCTAGTCCGTTTACCATCGATGATATGGAAAGGTAAATATCGCTGAGCGAACTGCCTACCAAATGGCCTGTGTGTGCACTAACGTTACCGCTTTCGTGGTCGCTATGAATAATGAAGTGCATGCGGGCAACATCGTCGTATGGTGGTTTTATACCCATCATGTGCGCAAAATTGGCTCCGAAGTCTTTGTGCGGGTCGCTCTGTATTCGCTTGCCATCGCGGTAAAGTTTTGTGTAAATGTAGGCTCCAATTTCCGGAAGCTTTGCCAATAGGTTAAGGGCATCTTCAAATGTTGATTCCCAATAATCTTTTTTTGCCACACCTGCGTGGTATTTTTTTGCGAAAAACGATTCACGCCCCATGGTCAGTATGGCTGTGGAGAATATTGTCATCGGGTGACTACAGCATGGGAAGGAGTCGATTACTTCGTAAACGTATCGGGGTAAAATTCTTCTCTTCGAGAATTCGTCTAGAACTTGCTCCAGCTCTTTTTCGTTAGGAATTTCTCCGGTTACTAATAAATAGAACAGTCCTTCTACATAGGGCATATCGGCACCTTTGGGTTTGGGGAGCTTCTCAAACACCTCTTTCAGTCTGTAACCGCGGTATCTGATTCCTTCTTTTGGGTCGAGGTACGAAATGTCTGTTACCAAACATTTGAGTCCCCGCATTCCTCCAAGTACTTTACCAATGGTAACTTTGTCGACCTCAACATCGGCATAGTCTTTCATAAGACGCTCTGTTCGTGGCCTGAAGTCTTCAATTTTTTGAGCTAATTTTTCTTTAAATGTTATCATTGTGCTTTGTTTTAGTTTTTAATGGTTGATGACGCGATGCCACTTTTTGCGTGGAAACCCGGTCAGTGGCTGTGTGCCACTAACCGGGGAGTGTGTATCTTATCATACGGTTTACGCTTCCTTTTGTTTTATGAGGTTCAGAGCCGATCCGGCATGGAACCAACCTATTTGTACCGGATTATATGAGTGTTGAGCCTCAATGGTTTCCGATGTTCCGTCTGTGTGATTTAACTCAAGGCGTACTGTTTTTCCGGGTGTTAGCTTGTCAATGTCAAATACAGTAATAGTGTCGTCTTCTTGTATTTTTTCGTAATCTTCTGTACGACTAAATGTTAGCGCAAGCACTCCCTGTTTTTTGAGGTTGGTTTCGTGAATACGGGCAAACGATTTAACGATAACCACTCGAACGCCCATGTGGCGTGGTTCCATTGCTGCATGCTCACGCGATGATCCTTCTCCATAATTTTCGTCGCCAATTACTATCGACTGCACCCCGTTGTTTTTGTAGTCGCGTGCTACAGCCGGGGTTTTGTCGTATGCGCCGCTTATCTGGTTTTTTGTATTGGCCTCATCAGTAAAATAATTAATCGCACCCAAGAGTAAGTTGTCCGAAATATTATCTAAATGCCCCCTGAAACGAAGCCATGGGCCTGCCATCGAAATATGGTCGGTGGTGCATTTTCCTTTGGCTTTAATTAGTATTTTGAGTCCTTTAATATTTTCTTCTCTGTTTGGAGGAAATGGCGTTAGGAGTTGTAGGCGGTTCGAGCTTTTTTGAACTTTAATGTCTATTTCGCCACTGTCTTTAGCCGGTTCAATGTATCCCATTTCCTTAATGTCGAACCCTTTTTTGGGGAACACTTCGCCCGATGGTGGGTCAAGATATACCTTCTCGCCATCTTCGTTTATGAGTGCATCTTTAAGGGGATTGAATGTGAGTGACCCGCCAATTGTGAGCGCTGTAACCAGTTCAGGTGAAGCTACAAAGCCGTGCGTGTTGGGGTTTCCATCGTTTCGTTTTGCAAAGTTGCGGTTAAACGAGGTTAGGATGGTGTTTTTTCGCTCCGGATCGTCGGTGTGGCGTTTCCATTGGCCTATACACGGGCCGCAGGCATTGGCCAGTACAACTCCACCAATATCTTCAAAGTATTGGAGTATACCATCGCGCTCGGTGGTGTAGCGAATCATTTCTGATCCCGGCGTAACCATAAATTCTGTTTTTACTTTTAGCTTTTTTTCTTTGGCCTGCTTGGCTATGGAGGCTGCACGCGTCAGATCTTCGTACGATGAGTTGGTGCATGAGCCGATAAGTCCTACCTCAATGTTGAGCGGGTAATCATTGGCCTTGGCATTTTCTCCCAACTTGCTTATTGGATGCGCTAAGTCTGGTGTAAAAGGCCCGTTTACCAGAGGTTCAATTTCCGAAAGGTTTATTTCTATTACTTTATCGAAATAGTCGTATGGGTTGTCGTACACTTCACTGTCGCCTGTAAGGTGCTGCGGCAGTGAGTTTGCCAAATTGGCCACGTCTTCACGCTCCGTATTGTGCAGGTAGTCGCTCATGCGACTGTCGTAGCCAAATAGCGATGTGGTGGCACCAATTTCTGCTCCCATGTTGCAAATGGTGCCTTTTCCAGTACAACTAATCGATTGGGCGCCTTCGCCAAAATATTCGAGAATAAAGCCTGTGCCACCTTTAGCGGTTAGAATTTCGGCTACTTTAAGAATAACATCTTTCGATGATGCCCAGCCATCGAGTTTTCCGGTTAGTTTTACGCCAATAAGCCTTGGCATTTTTAGTTCCCATGGCATGTCGGCCATTACATCTACAGCATCGGCTCCGCCAACGCCAATGGCAACCATCCCTAAACCGCCTGCATTTACAGTGTGCGAGTCGGTTCCAATCATCATTCCGCCGGGGAACGCATAGTTTTCAAGCACCACTTGGTGAATAATTCCGGCACCCGGCGACCAAAATCCTAATCCGTATTTTTTTGAAACAGATTTCAAAAATTCAAACACTTCATTGTTTTGGTCCCATGCAGTCGATAAATCTTTTTCGGCTCCAACCTGCGCTTGTATCAAGTGGTCGCAGTGTACCGTCGAGGGCACGGCTACTTGCGAGCGGCCTGCGTTCATAAATTGCAAAAGTGCCATTTGCGCCGTAGCGTCTTGCATGGCAATTCTGTCAGGTGCGAAATTTACATAGTCTTCACCACGCTTAAACTCCCTTAATTTTTCACTTTCGTGAAGATGGGTGTAGAGAATTTTCTCGGCCAGTGGCATTGGTCGATTTAATATTTTGCGGGCTTTTTCAAGTTTCGATTCGTAGGAATCGTATACTTTCTTGATGAGGTCGAAATCAAACAGCATAGTGTGAGTCTTTTAATTTTGTAGTTGTTTAACAAGAAATCGGATTCTTTTGTTTTGTCTTTACATAATTAGGCAAATTTCAATATAAATACTAATTTATTTTTCTTCCATTGTCCCTGATATACTCCTCTTCCTTTTGCTAATCCGTCTTAGGACTGTGGCTCAAAATTCGCAAGGAATTATATAATATATCTTTGTATTCCCTGCGAATTAACTGCGTTGAGCTCGTCAGGCTTAGCCTGACTCGGTTCGATTAAGTAAATCATTTCTTTTGGTCTCATTCTTCACCCAAATGAGTGATTTTCTAAATCGGGGGGTG
>JAWOEM010000029.1:0-7974 GCA_046482785.1 Salinivirgaceae bacterium | reverse complement strand
ATTGAAATAGAGATTGTGACAAAAGCCCTGAAAAAGTTTGACAACAATAAGACCAAAGTAGCAGAATACCTGGGCATAAGCAGAAGTGCTTTGCGCAGCAGATTGCGGAAGCTTGAGGGGAAGAGTTGAGGATGCCTTCAAATTTTGGTTCGTGCGTAATTCAGCCTAATCAGCGACGCGTCGTTGCGATGAGCGCAGCGAAGTGGTCATTGAGCGCAGTCGAAATGAAGCAACCTGGTGGAATATACGGAACGGCAGTCTGAAGCAGAACGCAAGCTTAAAACAGATTACTTCGCTGGCGCTACCAATGACGCGTCTCTGATTTTGGGTTTGTGCAGTCCAATCAGCGACGTCATCGCAGAGGCGTAGCCTGAAGCAATCTGTTTCAATTGATCGAAACGGAAACTTTAGGCAGAGCACTTCGCTGGCGCTCATGATAACGTCGTTGATTTGGGGTTTGTACCGCTCAATTAGCGCCACCCTCCTCTCCTCTTCCCCGGCTCTTTTCTACCTCATTTCCACTGTTCCATTTGGCACAACTGTTCCAAATGAACCGGCTCATTTTTTAAAAGTGAGCCATTTGGCACAGTTGCTCGTATTTCAGACGTCCTGTTTTTACCACAAGAAACCCCACCTAACAGACTTAATTTCAAAGCCATAAGACACAACCCGTATAATGCAGGCCATTAGTGGCACGTGCATTGGATTCCATTACGCAGATAAAAACTAAACCTAACGATTATGAGCGCACTATTAGCATTTTTCCCAATCCTTTTGACCATCATACTGATGGCAGGCTTTAACTGGTCTGCAAAGAAAGCTTTACCACTGGCACTTTTATCAGCCATAGTAGTGGCATTATTTGTTTGGAAAATGTCATTCGGACATGTACTTGGCTACACATTTTATGGCATGCTCAAGGCTATCGATATCCTGATCATCATTTTTGGGGCGATACTTATTCTCAATACCCTGAAACTATCGGGTGCCATGGCCACAATCAATAATGGGTTTAATGGCATCACCAAAGATCGCAGAATTCAGGCCATCATCATAGGATTTATGTTTGGCGCGTTTATCGAAGGTGCCGCCGGATTTGGAACACCTGCAGCACTGGCTGCCCCCCTGTTGGTTGGATTAGGTTTTCCTCCTTTGGCAGCAGCTATGGTTGCGCTGATTTTTAATACTGTTCCGGTTACTTTTGGTGCGGTGGGAACGCCTATTTTTGGTGGAATGAGCACCCTGGGGAGCAATATTGAAACACTTGGAGTTTCCGAGGAAGCTTTTAAACTGGCGCTTACAGAATGGATTGCTATTCCGAACAGCATTGTGGGAATTTTTATTCCACTGCTTGGACTAGCCATTTTAACACGGGTATTTGGCAAATCAAAATCCATTAGGCCTGCCTTAGAAGCTGCTCCTTTTGCCATTTTTGCCGGACTATCATTCATGGTTCCTTACTTGCTAATTGCCATGTTTTTCGGCCCTGAGTTACCTTCATTGGTTGGGGCGTTTATCGGCTTAGGTATTGTTGTTTTTGCTGCAAAAAAAGGTTTTCTGGTTCCTAAAAAAACCTGGGACTTCCCCGAAGAATCGCTTTGGCCGGCTTCATGGAAATCGAAAATTGATACCGGTACTACCGGACAGGCCAAAATGTCGCTGCTCAAAGCATGGTCTCCCTACATTTTAATTGCCGTAATTTTGGTTATCACACGTATTCCCACATTTGGATTAAAAGATCTGCTGGTAGATCAAATTATTACCATTAAAAATGTGGCCGGCATCGAAGATTTAAACTATGTACTAAAATGGGCTTATTTGCCGGGTACCATTCCATTTATACTTGTGGCATTAATTACCCATGGCCTGCACAAAATGCCCCGAAAAGATATTACCAAAGCGTGGCGCATTACATTTAAACAAATCAGCGGCGCTGCTATTGCACTTTTTGCCGGTGTGGGCATGGTTCAGTTAATGTTAAATTCCGGAACTAATGCAAGCGGAATGAACAGTATGTTAAACGAAATGGCCAGCACCGCAGCCAGCGTTTCGGGGGCTGCTTACCCAATTTTTGCGCCCATTGTCGGTATTTTAGGTTCGTTTATGTCCGGCTCGGCTACGGTTTCAAATATTTTGTTCATGTCGTTCCAATTTGAAACAGCCTCCATTTTAGGGTTCCCAGAAATTCTTGTGCTGTCAATGCAAGGCGTGGGTGCTGCCATTGGAAATATGATATGCGTCAATAATGTGGTAGCTGTAGCAGCCACCGTGGGAGTTGTAGGATCAGGCGGAAAAATAATCAGAACCAATGCAGTTCCGGCGTTCATTTATTACCTGATTCTTACAGCCATTGTTGCCACATTGATTTATTCAGGATTTTCACCCACAATTTAAGCAGCAATAATACAATTTCAAGATTATAAGCAGATTACAAACACACCTAAAGCTAACCATCATGAATAATTTACCGGAAACATATAAAAGTCTTTATAAGGAGCTTGTTAAAAAAATTGACAAGAAACGATTGATGACCAGTCCGCTGCAAACACTGGCCTACGGAACCGATGCCAGCTTCTATCGGTTAATTCCAAAAATTGTTGTGAAAGCAAAAAATGCAGATGAAGTAGCTTTTATTATGCGAAAATGTACAGAGCAGGAAATTGCTGTTACTTTTCGTGCTGCAGGTACCAGTTTGTCGGGTCAGGCTATTAGCGACTCTGTGCTAATTGTGGCAGGTGACGACTGGAAACGCATCAACATTATTGATAAAGGAGAAAAAATTTGTTTGCAGCCGGGTGTAATCGGATCGCATGCCAACATTGCGCTCAAACCGTACAATAAAAAAATCGGGCCCGACCCGGCTTCTATCAATTCAGCTATGATTGGCGGAATAGCGGCCAACAATGCCAGCGGAATGTGCTGTGGAACGGCTGAAAATTCTTATAAAACAGTATCGAGCATGAAAATTATTTTTCATGATGGAACCATTCTTGATACCGGCGATCAATTAAGTAAAGATGCGTTTCGGTCGACACACAAAAAGCTGATCAAAGACCTGGAAAATTTATCCAAACAGGTGGTTGACAATAACGAATTGGCTGATCGCATTCGCCATAAATTCAAGATGAAAAACACTACCGGGTACAGCCTCAATGCATTGGTTGATTTTTCTGATCCGTTCGACATTCTTGAACACTTGATGATAGGTTCGGAAGGTACGCTGGGATTTATTTCTGAAATTACCTACAATACCGTTACAGAGCATGTGCACAAAGCCAGTTCATTGATGATTTTTCCGGATATTGAAAAAGCCTGTAATGCCGTTTCTAAACTAAAAACGGAGCCTGTAGCAGCAGTAGAACTGATCGACCGTGCAGGTTTAAAATCCATGGAAAATGCTGATGGGGTTCCGGATTACTTGTCAACACTCTCGGAAGGCGCTTCGGCCATTCTGGTAGAAACCCGATCGAACGATAAGGAGGAGCTTTTCAAACAAATAGAGGTGGTAAAAGCAGCATTGGCAGAAATTCCAACAGAACTTCCCATCACATTTACCGATAACCCAAACGAATATGTAAAACTCTGGAAAATACGAAAAGGACTATTCCCGTCGGTAGGCGCTATGCGCAAAACAGGCACAACAGTGGTGATTGAAGATGTGGCTTTCCCTGTGCCCCAATTGGCCGAAGCCACACTGGCATTACAATCGCTGTTTGCAAAATTTGAATACAACGAAGCCGTAATATTTGGCCATGCGCTGGAAGGAAATCTGCATTTTGTCTTTAATCAGGATTTTAATCATGCTAAAGAAGTGGAGCGTTATGCGCAATTTATGGATGAACTTGCTGTATTGGTAACCGAAAAATTTGATGGTGCACTGAAAGCTGAGCATGGAACGGGCAGAAATATGGCTCCTTATGTTGAAAAAGAGTGGGGTGCGGAAGCCTACGAAATAATGAAGCAAATCAAACAAATATTTGACCCCAACGCTTTGCTCAATCCCGGTGTAATTTTAAACAACGACCCTAAATCTCACCTGAAAGATCTCAAACCCATGCCTGAGGCGCATGAGTTGGTAGACAAATGTATAGAATGTGGTTTTTGCGAACCCACTTGTGTATCGCACGATTTAACCATGTCGCCGCGTCAGCGAATTGCCGTATATCGCAGAATAAGCCAATTAAAAAGAGAGGGCGGTGCCCATCACGAATTGGCATCACTCATGAAAGATTACGATTATAAAGCCCTGCAAACATGCGCTACGGACAGTCTTTGTGCTTTGGCCTGTCCCGTGGGTGTAGATACCGGCCAGTTGGTAAAACACCTGCGGCATGATGGGCATACTAATCTGCACAATAAAATAGCCAGATATGTGGGCCATCATATGGCGGGGACGGTGAAGATGGCGCGAATTGGATTAAATACAGTTAATTTATTTCATGGAATATTCGGTTCAAAAGCTATGGGTGCAATAGCCAGTGGCGCCCGCTGGTTATCTGGCAACAAAATTCCGCTTTGGAATCCTCACTATCCCAAAGGCGCTCCAAAAGTGAAGCCGACAAAAGTGAATGATGAAAACCCCAACAAAGTAGTCTATTTCCCATCATGTATCAACCAGGCGATGGGGGTTTCAAAAGACTATACCGAAAAAACAGCTCTAACTGATAAAGTGAAAATTTTACTGCAAAAAGCTGGTTTTGAGATCATTTATCCGGAAAAGCTACAAAATTTATGCTGCGGAATGGCCTATAGCAGCAAAGGATTTAAAGAAGAGGGCAAGCGTAAATCAAATGAGTTGGAGCAAGCTCTGGTAAAAGCCAGTGAGAATGGGAAATATCCGGTTTTATGCGACATGAGCCCTTGTTTATACACCATGAAAGAGAACATGGAGCCCAATTTAAAACTATACGAGCCCATTGAATTTACATTGAAATATTTGGCACCTAAATTAAACTTTGAACCTGTAAAAGAAACGGTTAGCCTATTTTCTGTATGTAGCGCAAAAAAAATGGGTTTGGAAGAACAATTGGTGGAATTAGGGAATTTATGTGCCACCAAAGTAGTGAACCCGGACACCAATTGTTGTGGATTTGCCGGCGACCGAGGCTTCACCCATCCGGAGCTGAATGAACACGGCCTACGCAATTTAGCCATACAAACACCTGAAGAGGTAAAAAGAGGATTCTCCACCAGCCGAACCTGTGAAATTGGGTTAACCAAACATGGCCACATCTCATACCAGTCAATATTATATCTGGTAGATGAAGTAACCACACCCAAATAACGCTATTTCTAATTGTACCGAAAATAGCCTGGCTGTAATTGCCGGGCTATTTTATATTGATGAGCGCATGCAAAATTTGCACCGCAGCCACAAGTTTACCCCGAATCCCGAAGAGCCTAAATTTCCAAATTTGTTAGCAATTCGAGGACTCTCGCAGAATTACACAAATCGGAGATTTGTTATTTTGCGGAGCCCGCAAAACCGCATGTGCTGTCTTTGCTTTATACGCCGCTGTTATGGAGCGTTCTTTATTATTTTTTCTATCCAGTATTTCTGTTTGTCATTAGTGATAATCAAAAAATAAATTCCATTGATTAAGTTTTTAGTATCAATCTCAGTTTTAGTACTATTGATATTTCTTTTTGTAAATATTTTTTGTCCAAATATTGAAAATAATTCAACTTTATTGACAATTCCTAAAGAGCTGTTAATCTCAATAGATACTTTATCTTTGATAGGGTTGGGATAAATAATAAAGTGATCTTCATCGTTTGAATAGTGATCGATTCCTACTGATTCTACAGAAAAATTTATTGTATCTGTATCATAAATAACAGTCTCCAAATTTTTAGACAAGTTGGCTGTTAGCGTATAACTATTAGCATTTAGATTACCAATAATCAACGTGTCTATACTATTGCAAATTACTGTATAGTCTCCTACTGTATAATTTAAATTTACAATAATGTTTGTGTCCATAATATTTACTGTATGATCATTTAATTCACAATCACCAGAGGAAAAAGTTGTATAACAAATCAAGCTAGTTTGTTCTCCGGCTGCAGGATTCTTAGGTAGAATATGCAAACTATCTATCGAAGGAAGTTGCCCTGGCAGGGTTGTTGAAAGTAATATTGTCAGACCAAATACGGAAATTAAAATTGAAGTTTTCATATGCTGCTGTTTTATGTTTATATCGCATTTAAATTTTTACTCCGTCAAAATTAGTAACCGATCATCGAATATATAAATTTTGCTCAATTACACCGTCTTTCTCAGCTTTTTGTAATCCGTTTTAAATAAATAAAAAGACTTGATAAGAACTGCATGAATAGATATTTTGTTTGAATACATTCGTAAGATCCTCAATCTGATAATACTCCACGTGAAGTACGTGCAAAGTAGGCGATTGCGGACTTCAACCGACTGAAAGGAGCTCAGCGAAGCTAGACTTATCAAACCGTTACAATTTTTAGCGGGCTACAGCTCTTGAATTTACTACTATCACCTATTTTGCATATACTTTGTTGTGCTTTCGTGCTTTATTGTTTTAGTATTTCAATCAGTTCTTTATTTATATACAAAGTCTCTCTTCCAACTTTTTGAGATTCAAGAATCCCAATATTTTCAAGTTCTTTCAAATATCTTGAAGCAGCTTTTCTTTCTACCCCTAATTTATTTACAACAAATTCAATTTTCGAGTATGGATGTTCAAATAATAATTCAACAAGTTCTTTTCTATTGGATAGCGTCTTGCCGCCAACGGCTCCTGCTAGTGAGCGAAAGCCTTACTTTTTAAGACCTTTCAAACTGCACTGAGCCAAATTTACGATTTACATTTCAAAAAACAACCCGTCAACCTTTAGCTCGCGAGCGCCTTTAAAATTAATAAAATTGCGAGCAAATCGTAGATTTAACTCCGCCAACCGAACCGCCAGCTGGCGGTTCGGTTGGCGGAGTTAATTAATCTCTTCGGTCGATAAAGCCCGCCACAAGCGCCCTTTACTCACTCGCAGGTGTTATAGTGCGTGCATTATATTCTTTTTTTTGTCAATCAACTTCCATCACTCCTTTTATCTTGTCGTTAATCATAAAATGGAACATGTTTCGGAACTTTAATCGTCAACTTAGAATCCTTGTAGTTTACCAGAAATACATTCATCGTATCAACTTTAATCAAAGCTGATTTTCCATTATTAACCGAAATATCTATTCTGTCAACATTATCAATGTCGTTAATTTCAATCATTTCTGCTAATCCTGTCGAAGAATCGGTCGAAATACAATCTGAGAAAAAATTCTTGTCATCTATCTTTATATCAATCAGGTCGTCGTGGAATGATGCCTCGAAAAATAGGAATATATTTCCATTCCGTAAATATTTGTCGTCAAGATATTCACGAAAATTACTAGAATCGGTCAAGTGATAGTTATACAAAATTTCAATTTCGTATTTATCCGGTTTTTGGTCTATGTTGTCTGATTTATTTGAGTTACTTTCAGATTTGCACCCAAAAAAAAGGAGATTTGACACTAGTAATATTGCTAAAATCTTTGTCATATTGTCTCATTTGCGCACTTGAATGCCCTACAACGTACACGTATAAAGAGTCGTGCCGATGTTTGCTCTTATCCTTTACGCATTTTATCTTACCAAAGCAACAACCTTTAAATGACTTTGCAAAAAATACGAAGGCATGCTCTTTCTACGTGGTTAAGTGGCGTAGCTATCTTAGTTTTTCTATTTGTTGGGCTGATAATCCAGTTAATTCCATAATTTCAGATGTATCGTATTCTTTTTTGATCATGTTTTTAGCAATCTCAATCGCCCGTTCATCACTTGCAGTATCTAATGAATTTTTTAAATCACGGTAATATTTCAAACTGTCCTCATAAGATCGTACCTGTTCAGGAGTGAATTTTGCAATCTCAGCAACTTCAAATGTTTTTTCAAAAATTCGCTCTTTCAA
>JAWOEM010000025.1:0-4857 GCA_046482785.1 Salinivirgaceae bacterium | reverse complement strand
CCATTATTGCCATTCTGCTGGGCGTTACAAAGCGTATTTTAAGTTCGATTAAGCGTTTACGGGCATTTATTAGTCGCCTTGGCGAAGGAGAACTCCCTGAAAACATCGACATAAAAAAGAATGATGAGATTGCCGATATGATTAAATCGATTAATATTCTTCTCAACAATTTGCGCAACACACGAGAATTTGCATTGGAGGTAGGCAAAGGCAATTTGGAAAAGAAAATAGATGTATTTGGCAATAAAGGAGATTTGGGAGGCGCTCTTATTGAAATGCGCAGTCGACTAATTGAACTGGCAAAAGAACGCAAAAAAAATGAAGAAGAAGCCGCTATACGTGCATGGAGAAACGAAGGACTAGCTCATTTTGATAAAATTACACGCGATCAGGAAAAGGAAATAGGGAGCTTGTCATATGATTTTTTAAGTGAACTAATCGATTTTATCGATGCCAATCAGGGGGCAATATTCATATTGGAGGAAGAAAATAAAAAGACCTTCTTGAAAAAAGTGGCTGCTGTGGCATATGGAAGGAATAAAATTGCGGGCGATACAATCCCCTTGGGGCAGGATATTGTAGGGCGATGCGCATTCGAGAAGAAAACAATTTACATGAATAATGTACCCGATAATTATATAAAAATCACTTCCGGACTTGGTTACGCCACCCCGCGTAACCTAATACTCGTGCCAATAATTAAAGATCGACGCGTATTAGGGGTTTTGGAACTAGCCAGTTTTAATGCATTCCAAAAACATATTTGTTTATTTATTGAACAAGTATCGGAGAGCCTGGCAGACACCATAACAAAATCAAAGAACGAAAGACACCGAGAGTTGTTGCTCACCAGAGCACAGGAACAGGCAAATGAAATAACTGCACAAGAAGAAGAACTCAGACAAAATATGGAGGAATTAGAAGCAACACAAGAAATGGCGACCAAAAGGGAGGAAGAAATTCGCACAGAATTAAATGCTTTTCGCAATGCATATCCTGTTATTGAAACAGACACAGAGGGTTTAATACTATCTGTAAATGAAACTTTCTGCACGCATTTTGAGATTTCGGAAGCCGAGCTTAGAGGTCAACCCATTTATTCGATAATTTACAGTGGTAAGGAATCGAATAAAAACAAAAACTCGGTTATAACTGAAAACAATAAAATAACTCTCGCAATTAAACGGAAGTTACATGTTGTATCGATCGTATCCATCGAGCCCACTACAAGCAGATTAGCCGATAAACGAATTTATATGCTTACGCCCATCCAAACAATAGCAGCCACATCAATTGAGGAACCACCACCAACAAATAGAATCCCAACATCCGCAAATTATAATTAATCAAAATAAGACCCTAGAAAGTACAACAACTTAAGGCCACATAGTTAGTCAAAAGTTTGTAGATTTGGCAAAACTGAATTAACCATGCATTGGGTTCGCATATTGCACTACACGCTTTTCTTAACTATTATAACTTGGGGCACACCCGGGCACGCTCAGTTTAAAGAAGATTCGCTTCACTTCTCCATAAAACCTACGCATTTGATTGCTGCTGAGGCCCTAGCCTACACAGGAGCAATGCTGGCGCTGAATGAAGCTTGGTATAAAAACTACCCAAGAAGCAATTTCCACTGGTTTAACGACAACAATGAGTGGCTGCAAATGGATAAAGCCGGACACACTTACGCTGCTTATCAACTATCGCTACAAAACGGGTGGCTATTGCACAATACAGGGTTAAATAAGCAAAACGCAGCCATAATCAGTAGCAGTATAGCCTTAACGGTAGTGAGTAGCATTGAGCTGTTCGACGGTTTTTCGGCAGAATGGGGTGCGTCTGCCGGCGACCTGCTAGCCAACACAGCAGGCGTTGGAATATATTTATCGCAAGCACTTGCTTTTAACGAGCAAATGGTTCGCTTAAAATACAGCTACCGACCGTCTTCTTACGCCGCCATGGCGCCCGACAAGCTGGGAAGCAACTTGCCTGAACGTATGCTAAAAGATTACAACGCACAAACTTACTGGCTAAGTATAGGATTAAATAAACTAACGGGTATTGATGCTATCCCAAAATGGCTCGCCATTGCCGGTGGCTACGGAGCCCACGGAATGATAACCGGGCATAAAACCACCAACGCCTACCCCGAACGATATCGTCAGTTTTTGTTGTCGCTTGATATTGATTGGCAGCAAATTGAGACCAAAAGAAAAGGGCTTCGCGTACTATTGCGAGCCCTAAACATGATTAAAATACCATTTCCGGCTTTAGCTTATCAGCAAGATAAGGTTGTATTTCATTGGTATCAGTAATACTAAAACCGATACTCAACTTTGGCCATTAGCGTTCTTCCCAAAGAAGGCAAACCAGCATGGCCTCCATCGTAGGCTTGATAATAAATAAAATCATAATCTAACAGATTTTGCAGACCAAAAGTGGCTGTCAGGTTTTGAACTAAAAACCGATCGAACACAAAATTAGCATCCCAATAAAGGCCGGATCCTGATTTTGCTATAACCCCATCGCCAACAACTCCATACCTGTTTCCATAAAACCTACCTATCAAGTTAAAGTATGAATTGTCGTTAATTCTCAGGCTGGCATTTGCATTTACCCGATGGTTGGCAAAACTCAAATAAAAGTTCTCTTTTTGAGGAACAATATAATCGTTCTCTTTAGATCCCATGGGTTTATAGTAGGCGTAATTGATATTCAAATTCAGTATTGGTGTAACAAATCGGTAAGCAGCTTCAACGCCTGCAGTTCCTAAACGCCCACCATTGCCATAAAAACCAATTGATCCGTCAGTTTGATATATAATCACATTACGTAAATCATGATAAAACCCATTAACCGTAAGGAAGTTGTTCCCCGAAAAACGCAGTCCGGTTTCCACTTCATACGACCACACTTTTTCGGGCTCAATTTTCGTATCCACATCAAAGGTACGATTAGGGATAATTCCACCGGGAATTCTGAACGATCCGCTGGCCATGCCTTTTACGTGGAAATCGCCAAGTATTTTTGTTACTGCCAATCGTGGAACAAAGGCGTCGCCAAATTCGCTAAACCGATCGTACCTTACTCCTGCCATTACATTGGCAAATTGAGTTTTCAATGTGCCTTCGGCAAATGCACCAAGACTAGTGATAGTCATTACATTTTTTCCAGATCGAAAAACCTCTTCATAGTCGGAAATATTATTGGGTAACATTAACTTGTGCTCATAGGCTTCGGTACCGGCAGTCAAAGATATTTGATCGCTTAATTGATACTGAAAAACGACACCTCCTGTAAGTTTTTGGGCAGATTTATCATTAATATACTCCTCAGCTACCATTTGTGTATTCCAGGGTAACTGATATTTGATTTTCGTGTATGGTGAAATTTTCAAATCGCCAAATTCAAAGTCGTAGCTCATATTCGCCCCATAAGTGTCCCATTTCTCGTTAAAGGCCACAGAAGAATGGGCTCCCCACAAATCCATGGTGCTTATTTCGTACTTATCCATCAGCATAGAAACATTGAAGCCCTGATAATTGATATTCGCACCCAGATAAACACTATTTATTTCGTTTGAATTTAAGAAACTTGTATCGCGTCCTGAAAAATCGCGATATTCGGCATCACTACGGTTTCCCTTATTCAGAGAGGCGTTTATAGATATTCGCAAATCGTTACTTGTAATACCGGCAGAAGCAGAATAGTTTTCCCTCACCGCACCAGACTTTGCAAAAGAAGAAGCGTGGGAAATACGCCCCTCATTCTCTTCCTCGGATGTAATAACGTTAATAACACCCATTTCGGCATAACCACCATAAACACTACTTCCGGGGCCGCGAATAATTTCAATTTTCTCAATCATATCTGCATTGATATGGTTTCCGTATTGTGTAGTGGCAAACTGCTCGTCGTTCATGCTAATTCCGTTAATCATGAGCAGCACCTTCCCCTCGTGTGCCCATATTCCACGCACGCCAATACCGGTAACACCTTCAACATCGGTACCAAAAGCAAGTCCGGGCACCAGCCTTTGCAGCACTTCCATTAAGTCGTAAGCGCCACTCAGTTGAATATCTCTACGGCTAATTGTACTGATAGCACCTGGAGTTTCACGAATATTCGAAACGGCGTTTTTACCTGCCACACTCACCTCAATATTCATCAATTCTTCCAGCGACATTTCAAACATTGCGGCCTGCTCAATATCGTCGCTTTGCGCGATGCCGCTAATCGAAGAAAACAAGACAATAGAGATCGAAAGTAAAATAACTCTTTTCATAAGCATTGATTTTTTTGACGTAAATTTTCAATTGATAATTCTCAAAGTCAATTCGTTCAAAAAGGAACGGGTAAACAAGCTCCCTCGAAACTAAAAGCTAAAGATAAATCAATATAGCAGCGTAAATATACTACCCAATCCATTTTTTAAGAAAAATTAGAAATGCTTATGTCTATATTGTAAAACGCGAACCTGGAACTTCAAGCAGTCTATAATATGCTTATTATATGGCAATTAAAACAGCCCAGCCTTTCAAAGCAAAATTAAGGAGCTATTACTCTTCTAAAGATAGCATTGAACTTCAACGGTAAAGGTGGTAGAAATACGTAAGGGGTGGATAATTTGTCCGCGGGAAACAGCGAAAAAATAGTGAATTTGCCGCGGGGTTTTTGGCCGGGGAAAATTCCTTGCCCGGCCGGCGTGAAACTAGTATGGGAAAGGTACGCAAAACCCTTTTTGGACATCACACAACATCGGGGACACTGTGAAACAGATCGGATTGTTCGTCAAGCAGGATTCAGCAGCCCAGAAAACAGCCGACGCCTTTGAGAAATGGCTGGAGGAAAAAG
>JAWOEM010000542.1:0-6047 GCA_046482785.1 Salinivirgaceae bacterium | reverse complement strand
CAATGTCAAAATCATTGTGGAATTTAGGTTAACCCCGATTTAGAAAATCACTCATTTGGGTGAAGAATGAAACCGAATGAGATGATTTACTTAATCGAACCGAGTCAGGTTTAGCCTGACGAGCTCAACGCAGTTAATTCGCAAGGAATACAAAGATATACAATATAATTGCTTGCGGATTTTGGGTATTATATAATTCTTGCAGATTTTGGGTACAACAAGACTTCTGGCTTCCTCAAACGATTAGCTTAAAATCAGTAATCGTTTGAGGAAGCTTTGCTATGTAAAAGCATTAACAAAACCTTCGAACCGAATTTCCGAACCAAATTAGGTATTAATGATTGGATTAAAGAATATTTTCCACAACGGTGCTTCATTTTGCTAAAAATGTTTATCTTCGTGCCCTAATAAAATTTTCGCAAAACAAGTAATATTTTTAAGATATGGCAACATTAGAGAGAATACGGAATCGATCAGGGTTTTTAATTATCATTATCGGCCTTGCACTGCTGGCATTTATTTTAGGAGACATGTTTAGTAGTGGGGGAAGCTTTTCGCAAGACCAATTTAAACTTGCCGAAATTAACGGTGTTTCAATCGATTACAGGAATTACGAACAGCGGATAGAGCAGGCCATCGAAAATGTAAAAAGAAATTCGGATCAGAATACGCTTGACGAACAAACGACAAATCAAGTAAGATCGCAAGTTTGGGATCAACTAGTGCAAGAACACGTTTTGGGCGAAGAGTTCGACGAAGCCGGAATTAACGTAAGCACAGCAGAACTAGAAGATATGGTTATGGGGAATAACGTTCACCCCCAAGTGCGCCAAATTCCTATTTTCCAAAACGAAGCAGGACAATTCGACCCATCACTGGTGAGGCAATTTATAGCACGTTTAGACCAGGATCCACAAGCACGCAGCACATGGCTCTCTTTTGAACAAGGCCTCAAACAAGAGCGCGTAAACTCAAAATACTATACGGCCATTCAAAAAGCATTGTATGTAACAGATTTGCATGCCAAAGAAGAGGCAATAGGCAAGCAAAAGAAAGTTGATTTCAAATACATTGCACTTCCTTATACATCTGTGAAGGACGAAGAAGTTCAAGTAAACGAAAGCGACATCAAAAAATACTACGAAGAACACAAAAACCTCTTCAAACAAGAAAGAGCAGTCGACATAGAGTACATTACATACAAAGTAGAGCCGACACAAGAAGATGTTAAAAACATCAAAGCAGATCTAAACGATTTATTGCCCGAGTTTAAAACAACTGAGAACGTTGCTCAATTTGTAACAGCTACATCGGACAACACATACGACCCAACATTCTACAAAAAAGGAGAATATGAAAATCCGGTGGTTGACTCCATTATGTTCAATAATGAAGAAGGCTATATTTATGGACTTTACAAAGAAAAAGAGCAGTACAAAATTACAAAGTTAGCGCACATAGAAACAAGACCCGACACAATTAAAGTGCGCCACATTGCTTTAGTACAAGGAGAGCAGCAAACACCACAACAGATTGATAGCATTGCAGACGATATTATCAAGCAACTTGAAAACGGAGCCGATTTCGCAAAACTGGCAACCGAATTTTCTGCCGACGAAGAAACAGCAGTTAATGGAGGCAACTTGGGATGGAGAGAGGTGCAACAACTTGTTTATGGTGAGGCTTTATTAGATGCTGGCACAGGTGAGTTTGTTAAAATGCCAACGCAGCAGGCCATCTTCATTGCTGAAATGACGCAGGCCGGAGAAAGCGTAAAACAAATTCAATTAGCCACAATAACACGCGATATTGAGCCAAGCGAAGATACACGAGAAAACATTTACCAAAAAGCAAATGTTTTTGCGGCCAACCACAGAACAGGAAAAGCTTTTTTAGAAGGTGTTGAAAAAGAAGGTTTAGTAAAAAAGCAGGCAAATAACTTAAAAGAGACAAGCAGAAATATTGCTGGTCTTCAAAATGCTCGAAGCATTATTCGCGCAGCATTTTCAACAGAGGAAAACGAATTGATTATGCCACAAAATGTGGAAAATCCTGTTTTCGAATTAGAAGACAGCTATGTAATAGGTGTAGTTACTAAAAAATACGAAGAAGGCTATGCTGCTATAGCAGAAGTAAGAGCCACAATAGAAAAAGAAGTTTTAAAAGAGAAAAAAGCCGAAATACTACAAGCAAAAGCTAACGATGCATTGAAACAAAGTAGCAATGTAGACGACTTAGCAACAAAACTAGCTGTAGATGTTAAAACTAGCAATGGAGTAACTTTTGGAGCATTCAGCATTCCTGGTCTGGGTATCGAACCTAAGGTACAGGGAACAGCCGTTGCGCTTGAAAAAGATGAAATCTCAGAGCCTATTGAAGGAAACAATGCGGTTTATGTTATCCAAATCAGCAACATTACTGAGCCGACCAACTTAAACCTTGCCATGCAGAAACAATCAATGTCCAGAACAATGCAATCAAGAGTTCAGCGCGAAGTACTTGAAGCACTAAAAGATAACGCAGAAATTGAAGACAATAGAATAAATTTCTATTAATAATACACAACTCACAAAAGGAGGTTGACGTGATTCACTCACTCAACCTCTTTTTTATATCGTATAAATAACGAGACACCATTGAGCTATAGCTGATAACCTTTAGGTAGTATCAACATCAACAAACGAAAAACACAGAAAACAGAACTGAAGCCTATACATTAACAGCAAGACCAAAACAGAAAAACAACCACTTCCAAAGAAGCATTTTCTGCAAAATACCAGCATACCGTATCTATCAAATTTCTATTGACAGTGAAAAGCGAAGAAATAAAATATTTACTGGCACTACAGTTAATTGGAGGGGTGGGGCCGGCCACACTCAGAAAACTAGTAGAGGTTGCAGGGTCAGCCAAGGCGGTTTTTAGTCTAACACAAAAAGACCTATCCACAAAAAACCGCATCAGCACAAAACTGCTTGACGCATTATCGAATCCCAAATACCTTGCTCGTGCAGAGGAAGAGTTGGAGTTTTGCAAAAAGCACAGCATCCAAGTATTATCACTATACGACAATAATTACCCGCAGCGGTTAAAACAATGCAAAGATGCCCCGGTAATTTTATTTTATCAGGGCAACGTAGACCTAAATTACCGCAAAGTGGTAGGAATTGTAGGAACCCGAAATGCTACAGTTTACGGTACAAATCTGGTAGAAAAACTAATGGAAGAGCTGTCCGAACATAAGCATAAAGTACTTATAATTAGCGGACTGGCATACGGAATAGACATCATTGCACATAGAGCAGCATTAAAACACAACATTCCAACTGTAGGCGTAATGGGCAACGGATCTAATTTGATTTACCCCTCGCAGCACCGACAGTATGCAGCCCAAATGATTAAAAACGGAGGCATATTAACCGAATTCCCCAAAGGCACAAAACCCGAAAGAGGAAATTTTGTAACCCGCAATCGTGTAATAGCCGGGCTATCCGATGCACTCATCGTTGTAGAATCCGGAGAAAAGGGCGGTTCACTCATTACCGCCGACATGGCATTTTCTTACAATCGCGATGTTTTTGCCTTTCCCGGGAAAGTGGGCGACCCATATTCATCGGGATGTAATAAGCTTATAAAAATGCAAAAAGCGGCGCTCATCGAAGGAATATCTGATTTGGAATATGTAATGAACTGGGCACCAGAAACAAATGTAGAACAAGCAACCCAAACTTCACTATTCGAAGGATTAAATACACAAGAAAGGTCAATAATGGAACTTATTTTGCAAGACGGAAATGTAACCATAGATTACTTATCAATTAAATTAGGATTACCAGTGAGCCACCTTTCAGGAGTACTTCTGAACTTAGAGTTTAAAAATATGGTAAAATCGATACCGGGAAACTTGTACACAAAAGCTATTTAAGCATGGGCTACATAGATACACACGCACACTTGTATGCATCAGAATTCAATGATGATATTGATGAAGTGATAAACCGTGCGCACGAGAAAAACATAGAAAAGATTTTACTTCCCAATATCGACTTAGAAAGCATTTTGCCGTTAAAAAACCTAGTAGAACTAAACCCCAATCTATTTTCCCCTATGATGGGGCTGCATCCAACTTCTGTTAACGAAAACTACCAGCACGACTTAAACATCATAAATAAGGAGCTTGCCACAGGAAAATACATTGCTGTAGGAGAAATAGGAATTGATTTATACTGGGACAAAGCCTTTTCCCAGCAACAAGAACAAGCATTTATTCAACAAATCGAAATGGCTATAAATTACAATTTACCAATTGTGGTTCATGCCAGAGAATCGTTTGCAGAAATCCTAGCTGTTTTAAAAAAATACAAAAACACCACGTTAAAAGGTGTCCTTCATAGCTTTACAGGAACCAAAGAACAGGCAGACAAAGCCCTCGAATTGGGGTTTTATATTGGAGTAGGCGGCATATCAACATTTAAAAATGCAGGAATTGGAGAAATCGTTAAAACCCTTCCTTTGGAAAAGCTACTGTTAGAAACCGATAGCCCTTATCTGGCACCAACACCCCATAGAGGAAAACGAAACGAAAGTAGTTTTATAGTAGACATTGCAAAAAAACTGGCAAAATTAAAGGACACAACACCGGAAATAATCCAATCTGTAACCACACACAACGCAAACGAACTTTTCCAATTATGAGTAAACTGCCAAAAATATTACTGCTCTACACAGGTGGAACCATAGGAATGGTAAACAATCCTAAAACAGGAGCACTCATGCCATTTAATTTTGAACACATGGCAAGTCAGGTTCCGGAATTAAACAAACTGGGCGTCGAATTACATGCAATTACTTTCGACCCCATTATTGACAGCTCAGATATGCGCCCCTCCTACTGGATTCAAATGGCGCAAATAATTTACGACAATTATTCAAAATACGATGGTTTTGTTGTTCTTCAAGGCACAGATACCATGGCTTATACAGCTTCGGCGCTTAGTTTTATTTTACAAGACTTATCGAAACCCATTGTGCTTACCGGTTCCCAATTACCCATTGGAACCATTCGCACCGACGGGAAAGAAAATCTCATATCGTCCATTGAAATAGCCGCCGATAAAAAAGACGGGCAAGCCATAGTCCCTGAAGTTTGCGTCTTTTTCGAAAACCAGTTATTTAGAGGAAACAGAACAACAAAACATAACGCAGAATACTTTTATGCATTCCGATCAGATAATTATCCGGCTTTAGCCGAAGCAGGAATTGAAATTCATTACAATACAAGCGCCCTCTTACCCGTTAGCAACAGTAAGCAGCCAATATTTCATAAAGAAATGGATCAATCGTTGGCAATGCTACGGTTATTTCCGGGAATTACAGAAAATGTAGTCAACCATATTTGCAACATCGATGGATTAAAAGGCCTGATATTGCAAAGTTATGGAGCCGGAAATGTGATGACCGACAAATGGTTTACGGAAATAATGCAAAAAACCGTAGCAAGAGGAATATACGTACTAAATGTAACCCAATGCCGCGCAGGCGGAGTAAAAATGGGCAAGTACGAAAGCAGTAAAGGTCTGATTGATGCAGGAGTATGGAGTGGATACGACATGAGCTTGGAAGCAGCACTTACAAAAATGATGTATGTCTTAGGAAAAAATATGAATAGAAGCAAGGCAGAAGCATGTTTTAAAAAATCTTTAAGCGGTGAAATTAATACGAATTTAATCCTTACCGATTAATATTTTTTGTAATTTGCCGCGTATTTTAAAAAGGCTTACAGCAATATTTGGAGGGATGGCCGAGTGGCTTAAGGCGCACGCTTGGAAAGCGTGTTTACTCGAGAGGGTAACGTGGGTTCGAATCCCACTTCCTCCGCTTTTGGAATTAAAGAAAAACTAATTAATTTTGACAATAGGATTGAACAATTAAAACTAAATTAAATTTTAAACCATGAGAAAGTTACTTGCATTATTCGCATTTTTAGGGATGCTTACATTTGGGGCGTCAAACATGGTCCTAGCACAGGAAGAAAACGAAACTGAGGCAA
>JAWOEM010000532.1:0-4204 GCA_046482785.1 Salinivirgaceae bacterium | reverse complement strand
ATCAATGGGGGGAAATACGTATAATTGAGTAGACTAACATTTTGAAAAATGGTTTTCTTATTTCCCATGCAGATATTACTGCTATTGCGAGATGTTATCCTGATATTGAAGGTCAAAGGCTGTTTTTATTAAATGGTTATCCGTTTTTGTACCTAATTTGATTTTGATTTTCTTCATTTGCCCCTAGCCCTAAAGGGTGTGAAGAAAATCAATTGCTCCCTTTAGGGTTTGGGGCAGAACAATTGATTTTCACTGCATTGGTTCTGTTTTAGGTACAAAAACGGATATGCGTATTTTATTATTTTTCTTGCGGATTTTGGGTAATCCCAAAAAATGTGATGGGAGCTTCAATTAATTATAGTAAATTTGCGCCTTAAAAATTTTACTGCATATGGTAAAAACATATACGATAAAAGCGGTTCGGGAAGCAATTCAGAATGCCGCCGGAGCGAACAAAAAGGTTGGTTTTGTTCCCACCATGGGAGCATTGCATCAGGGGCACTTGTCGCTTATCGACATCGCCAAAAAAAATGCCGATGTTGTGGTTGTAAGTGTGTTTGTGAATCCAACACAGTTTAACGACCCGAAGGATTTTGAGAAGTACCCGCGAACCATCGATGATGATATTAAAAAGCTTGATGAGGCGGGAGTCGATATTGTTTTTAACCCCGAAACCAGCGAAATTTACCCCGAAAAAGATACCCGCGATTTTGATTTTGGGCTATTAGATAAAGTAATGGAAGGGAAGCATCGCCCGGGGCATTTTAAGGGAGTAGCTCAGGTTGTAAGTCGTCTGTTCGATATTGTTAAACCCCAAATTGCTGTTTTTGGCGAAAAAGATTATCAGCAACTTGCCGTTATAAAAAAACTCGTAAATGATTATAATTACTCCATTGAAATAATTCCCGGTCCAACGTTGCGCGAAGCAAACGGGCTTGCCATGAGCTCACGTAATGAGCGACTTGCAGTCGATGAGCGAGCCAATGCAGCTGTAATTCGGGCTGTTTTGCTGGAATCTCAATCAATAACCGGTAATTACACTCCTGCTCAGGTAGAAGAGTGGGTAATTAAAAAAGTAAACCATAATCCCCACTTAACCGTAGAGTATTTTCAAATTTCTGATAGTGAAACACTAGAGCCCGTTGCAGGGTGGCAAGAAAATTGTGATTATGTAGGATGTATTGCCGTTTTTTGCGGCGATGTACGTTTGATTGATAATATCAAATATTCGTTATAACTTTACACCAACAAAAACCATAATTAATATGTTTATTGAAGTTGTCAAATCTAAGCTTCATAAGGTTCGTGTAACCGAGGCCAATCTCCAGTATGTGGGAAGTATTACCATTGATGAAGACTTGATGGATGCTGCCAATATTATTGAAAATGAAAAAGTTCAGGTGGTAAATATCAACAATGGTGAGCGCTTTGAGACCTATGTGATTAAAGGAGAGCGAGGCTCGGGGACATTGTGTCTGAATGGTCCGGCTGCACGAAAAGTGCAGGTCGATGACATTGTAATTGTCATTTCGTATGCATCCATGGATTTTGAAGAAGCAAAACTATTTAAACCAACATTTGTCTTCCCCGACGTTGAAACAAATACAGTTGTAAAATAAAATATTTTGAAAAAAAAGATAATTAATAGCCTGAAATTCCTGGTCTTTGTAAGTCTGGGAATTTTCATTTTTTGGAAAGTTTACAAAGGACAGGATGTCAATGAGCTTTGGAACTCCTTACACGAAGTGAATTTTGTGTGGGTTTATGTAAGTATTCTTTTTGGTATTTTAAGTCACCTGGCTCGTTCAGCACGTTGGGTTTTATTGGCTCGCTCGTTGGGCTATAGCCCCTCCGCTTATAATTCGTTTTTTGCTGTTATGATGACTTATTTTGCCAACCTGGCATTTCCTCGCATGGGTGAGGTTACCCGTTGTGCAATCATAAAGCAGTATGAGAAAATTCCGCTTAGTACGGCATTGGGAACCATTATTACCGAGCGCTTAATCGATTTAATTATGCTGGCTGGAATAACCGTTATTGCAGTAGGTGTACAGTTCAATGTATTTGAATTGTTCGTAACCGAAAATCCGGCCATTTCGGCTAACGTTAAAAGCCTTTTCGATTCCGGAATTATTATTGGGAGTATTGTAGCCTTTGGGATTGCGGCCATTGTTTTGTATTTTACCTATCGCAAAAAGCTAAATCAATATAAGCTGGTTCGGAGATTCAACGAAAAAGTTACAACGTTAAAAGACGGTTTATTGAGTGTTCGTAACGTTGAGAAAAAGGGACTTTTCGCACTGTATACCGTCATTATATGGATATTTTATTATGGAATGCTCTATGTTTGTTTCTTTAGTTTCTCATTTATGGATTCTTTAGGGCCGCTTGAAGCTCTTGTGCTTTTTGTGTTGGGAAGTTACGGAATGGTAGCTCCCGTGCAGGGTGGGATAGGGGCTTATCATTTTATGGTAATTTCCGGTTTGGTTATTTATGGCGTTGCCGATTCCGATGCACGACTATTTGCCCTAATTGCCTGGGGGTCGCAAACCCTAATGATTATCGGAATGGGAATTTTATCTTACGTAGCTTTACCCATCTACAATGGATACTTAACCAAGCAAAAAAAATTGAACCCCGAAATAAATTAATTTTAGTATGAAACAGCAAGAATTGATTAATAATAAAATCCACACCAGAGAAAGCATTGCTCCTTTGTTGAGCATATGGAACTTTAAAGAGCAAAAAGTTGTGTTTTCTAACGGCTGTTTCGATATTTTGCATCGTGGACACATCGAATACTTGGCAAAGGCAGCCGACTTGGGGCACAAAATGGTTATTGGCTTGAATACCGATGCATCGGTGCAAAAAATTAAAGGCGCGCACCGGCCACTGCAAGACGAGCAATCGCGGTTGACCCTTTTAGCCGCACTACATTTTGTCGATGCAGTAATTCTTTTCGACGAACCCACTCCTTACGAACTCATTAAAATTATTCAGCCCGATTTTTTGGTGAAAGGAAAAGATTACAACGCTGAAGATGTGGTAGGTTATGATATTGTGACTCAAAAAGGTGGAGAAGTAGTTACAGTGGAATTAACGCCGGGCTACAGCACCACAAATATTATTAACAAGGCAATTGGTCAGTAATCATTTTATATTTATCAAATATTCTGTTTTTTCTCATAAAATATCTTTATTTTTAGTGATTGAAAATGATCATAAATAATTTTAGAAATCAACAATGGATTATTATGCATGGTGTGTTTTCTCATTTTAGATTAAAAACTTCACAGATGAAAAATATAGTATCGTTAACTGTAATATTACTGCTTCTTATTGCTGGATGTACCAAGCGAAAAGAGTCTTTTCTTTTAGGAAAATGGGAAGATGAACCCCGGGTTGTTAATCCAACTAAACGGAATGTTTGGACGTTTCGAGACGATAATACGTTTACAATTGAGAACTTTCTCATAAAAGAAAATGAAGATTCACTTATTACATCCATTGAGGGAGAATACAATTTTGCGCGGAAAACAAATGAATATCGCCTTGATATTAATGTAGTTACCGGAGCCATTAATTATTACGATGTAGATGGCAAGTACTGGGTTGAGGATGTAGATCGCGATGTGCTTTTGATGACCAGAGAGGAATATGGAGTAGATACGATTCCCGGAAACCCTTTCCGTCGAATAGAAATGGTTCGTTTGTAACTTTTCAGAACAACAACTCTGTTGGCCAAAACCAAAACACAATATATTTGCCAATCGTGTGGTGCTAATTCTCCCAAATGGCTTGGGAAGTGCCCGCAGTGTCACGCCTGGAACAGCATGGAGGAATCCATTGTCGAAACTGCATCGAAAAGTGTGCGTCAAAATCCCGTTGGCACCGATACTCAAAAACTATTTAAGCTAAAAGAAGTTGCACCTGAAAAACATCACCGGATCGCTTCCCGAATTGGAGAACTCGATCGGGTGCTCGGTGGTGGCATGATGCCGGGTTCGGTTATTATTGATATTGTGTTAATAGACACAATGGAAATGAATGGCACAGTTAAAGATACTTTATCTACAAAATACTTTACGGTGTTTTTAAATGATACTATATTAGCAGATAGGATATATAGATCATGGACATCTGAAGTATATTTAGAAAATTATATTAAAACTATTGAAATTGAAAAACCTGTTATTAAAGAAGT
>JAWOEM010000455.1:0-18641 GCA_046482785.1 Salinivirgaceae bacterium | reverse complement strand
AAGATATATTCAAGTCTTTAAAACTAAAGTCGATAACTTATTCAGCAAAGAAACGATGAATTAGTTGCTTTAACCCAAACCATTTGAACCTTTATGCTGTAAAACTAGATAATAGTTTTTATTTACAGAAATGATACCATGGAATATTTGTCTTGACAAGGGGGGACTATTGTCATGTCAAACATAAGCTTAGAAGCCAAGTATTAATCTCTTCAATTTACCCATAATTTCACACTAGACTATTGCAATGCATTTCGGGCTTTAAGAATATATTTTGACGTGTGCAGCGGGCTAATGCCTTTGAATGCACGCACGACACCTTTTTCGTCTGTGCATGGCTTGTAGCTATGAAGTGTGTAAAGAATTTTTGCCTTGCCACCCGAAAGCGAGCTTAGTTTAACTGGATAATCGAGAAAGTCAGATAGTGGAACCAGTCCGGTTAAGATAAACTTGCCATTTTCCATAAGCGGACTATCAAATGTACCTCGCATTTGTGTAATATCGCCGGTAACGGCACCAAGCAACTGCTCATCGGCAGTTATTTTAAATTTCAATACGGGTTCCAGAAAGGTAGTCCCGATAGCCTCAAGCCCTTGCATTATGGCCATTGGTGTGGCAATAATAAAATCGCCGGGTCGGGAATGAACTTCATGATCCTCGCCCTCAACTAATGTGATAACGATATCTGTAACCTCCCACCCTTTTATTCCTTGCTTTAGCGCTTCCGGAATGGTTCGCTCTACTTCATTTTGGTACTTCTGGTGAATATGATCGACACTAACAACCGATTTATACGATACTCCGCTACCTTGCACCCCGGGTTCTATTTGAAACGTCACTACTGCCCAACAAGGTTTTGGCATAGTGTAGCGCATTTTGCCAACGCCTGTGCCAGCTGGGGTTTCTTTGTAAATAACTGTTGGTGCGAGACATTTAGCGGCAATTCCAAAGCGTGTTTTCAACAGCGATTCGAGCACCTCCATTTGAATTAGCCCCATGGTTTTTACGTGTAATTCCTGCTCTTCGCGATACCATTCAAATGCCAAAAACGGATCTTCTTCTGTAAGTAACTGTAAAGCATGAGCCAGCGAAGCGTAGTCTTGTTTCTTTTCGGCTTCAACCTGTACCGTAAGCAATGGGGTTTGGAGTTGCGCAGAAGTAACTTCGGAAGTATAGACTCCCAGCGAATCGCCAATTTGCGCATCAGACAATCCATATACATCGACAATTTCGCCTGCTTTGGCAACATCTACATCAATAATTTTGGCGCCTAGCTTTTTCTTTATTTGCGTAACCTTTTCTTCTGTACCTTTCGGTTGATTCTTGATTACATCGCGTGGCCGCAGTTGCCCGTCGGTAATTTTTATCCGACACGCCCTACCCCCACGTGCTTGATGAAGAACCCCAAAAACCACTCCACCAAACGGCTCATGATCGCTACTTGGAATAGCTTGCCCGTAGTGGGTAATGGCATCGAGCAGTGGTTCAATTCCCAATCCGAGCTTGGCACTTCCCATAAAAACCGGAAAGATTTTGTGTTGATCAAAGGCCATTTTCAACTGCCCATCGAGCCATTGAAAAGGCATGGATTCTTCATTCAAGAATTTTTTTGCTACCTCTTCATTTACATCAAAGAGCGTTTCTATAACATCTTCTGTTGAGCATTGCTCCTGCCAAACATTTTGCACTAAAACACCATCAGTACCTTCCTGAACAGCCTCTTGCATTATGCTCAATGCCGGTGTAAGTTCGCGCTGTATTTCAGCAATTACCCCTTCGGCATCGGCTCCAGCCCGATCTAATTTATTGATAAAAAAGAATGTAGGAATATTTTGTTCGTGCAATACATTCCATAGCGACTCTGTATGTGCCTGCACTCCTTCAACGGCTGAAACCACCAATACGGCAATGTCGATTACGGATAATACCCGCTGCACTTCGCCGGAAAAATCTACGTGGCCTGGTGTATCGACAATATTAATTTGTGTACTGTTCCATTGAAACGCGGTATAGTCGGCACGAACGGAAATCCCGCGCAAACGTTCTACTTCCAATTGATCGGTAATGGCCGTTCCGGCATCTACGCTACCCGGCTGTTTAACTGCACCACTTACAAACAGCGCATTTTCGGTAATAGTCGTTTTACCGGCATCAACATGGGCAAAAATGCCAATATTAATTGTTTTGGACATAGAAAAACATCGATTCAATAAAGAAAATACAGCTCGGCTATATTGCTAATTTTTTGGCTTCAAAGTTATAAACGGTATGAGCATCTCTTCCAAAGAAACACCACCGTGCTGGAAGGTATCTTTATAATAATTTACGTAATAATTATAGTTATTCGGATAGGCAAAAAAGTCTTGCTCTTTGGCAAAAATAAACTTTGAGCTTACATGTGGTGTAGGCAAAAATATATCGGTCGGATTACTGACCTCAAATACCTCTTTGGCTTTATAGTTTAAGTTTTTTCCGTGTTTGTATCGAAGGTTGGTCGTCGTTTTTCGGTCGCCAATTACTTTTATTGGATTGGTTACCTTAACGGAACCGTGATCGGTGGTGAGGATAACGTTTATGCCTTTTTCGGCAGCCGACCGCAGCATTTGTCGAATACTGGAATGTTGAAACCACGAAATGGTGAGCGAGCGATAGGCCGACTCATCGGCGGCGAGCTCTTTAATGACGTTCATTTCGGTACGGGCATGGGAAAGCATGTCTACAAAATTGTAGACCAAAACAGAGAGCTGATACTTGTCTAATTGGTTCTCTTTTTCGATGGCTTTTCTTTCAGAATCGTGGTTTGTCACTTTTTGGTAGAACCATTGGTATTCTTTGCCGAAGCGCTTTAATGTACTGGCAATAAGAGCCTCTTCGTGCATGTTTTTACCACCCTCATCCTCATCGTTTAACCACAATTTCGGATAAATTTTCTCAATTTCGGAAGGCATAAGCCCTGCAAAGAAGGCATTTCGCGCATATTGTGTAGCTGTGGGCAAAATACTCGAAATAATTTCTTCCTTTTCAATTTCGAATATTTCGGAAAGAAATGGTTTAATCATCCAATACTGATCGAACCGGAAATTATCAATCACTACAAGTAACGTTTTTCCTTCGTCGGCCAAAGGCAGAACCCGCTTTTTCATGGCCTGATGAACCAATAACGGCTTATCTTCATTTTCCTGAAACCAATCTTTATAGTTGGAGCGAACAAACTTAAAGAACTCCGTATTGGCGCTCGATTTCTGCATTTGCAATACTTCCTCCATGTCGCCCACTTTATCTTGCTGCAATTCGGTTTCCCAATAAACAAGTTTTTTATAAACGTCTGCCCAGTCGTTAAACGTGCGGCAATCGTTTATTTGCATTCCAATTTCGCTAAATGCACGCTGATAAGAGCTGGTCGTTTTTTCGGATACCAGTCTGGAGTGGTCGATATTCTTCTTAAGCGCCAGTAGTATTTGGTTTGGATTGACAGGTTTTATGAGGTAATCGCGAATTTTGCTGCCGATTGCCTCTTCCATAATCTGCTCTTCTTCACTCTTAGTAATCATAACAATTGGAACCTCGCTCCGAATTTCTTTCATTTTTTGCAGCGCATCCAAACCCGAGAGCCCGGGCATGTTTTCGTCCAAAAAAACAATGTCGAAGAGGCCTTCGCGAAGCGCCTGAACCCCATCTTCGCCATTATTTACCGATGTTACACTATAACCCTTTTTCTCAAGAAAGAGCACATGAGGTTTCAGCAATTCAATTTCGTCATCAACCCATAAAATTTTTATCTCTCGCATAGTATATTCTTTATTGTTCACATTTTAATGGCTCAACTGTGCATACTTGTTCAAAGTTAGTGCAAGCAAAGCCGATACCTGTTAGTCTATAACAGAAAGAATTGGTAAAAGATTGCTTAATCTTCTAATTCTTCTCTTCTTTCGATGTAATTTTTCTTAAAGAATTTCAGATACTGTGCAGTGGCCTTGGTTTCCATAAGTTTTTGGAAGTTGGCTTTTGAAATAGCAAAATCGATATAGTGGTCATCTGAAATACCTTGATATACCTCATTGATGTAATCGATGGATTCATAATAGTTCATGGCATTATACCAAGCGGTGAACGGGCTAACGGTAACGATTTGATAATTTGCAGAATACACAGCACCTTGCACATCAAAGGTCAGCATACTATAATAATCGATATTAAAGTTACCCAAATCGAAGGCTACTTTATTGGCGCTCGCTTCGCGGGTATCGACAATGGCAACATAGTAGTGCGGTTCGTTGTCGGCCAACTCAAAATCAACCTGAATTTCCTCCTCAGCACCTTGCTCGGCAATTCCTACTTCTTCTTTTTTCTCGACCCCTTGTGGATCTTCCTGATCGCTGGTCATGTAGCGTAATAAATCGCCCGCAAAAGCCTTTTCTTCGGCGTCGGGAAATTGCTTAATGTATTGGGTCAGATAACCAACAAAAGATGCTGAATCTGAGGTATTTCCTTTGGCAATAGTGTTAAGCAAGGCAAATTTGGGGTGCAAATCGGTATCGGCATAAGCTGTATCGGCTTGCAAAAAGTTTTGCTTCACTTGTTCGTACTCGCCACGGCGAAACAGTCGCCAGGTTGTTTGATAAAAAAACCGAGCTTGTCGCTCCTCCTCCAGAAGTTTTTCCACATATTCCGGATTCATCATTATTTGGGCATAAATAGAGTTCGGATATTGATTGATGATAATATTCTTGTACTTGGTTTCTTCAATACTATTCATTCGCTCCTGATTAACTTTATAAAGGTTATAATAGACCGTCAGTTTTTTATCGTAATTGGGGAAGCGTTTAAGTAACTCCTCATAGGTTTCAACCGACTTGGCCAAGTCTTCCATTTTTATTCTATACACATTTGCCAACTCGAAATATGCATTTTTAACTAAAGAATCGGAGACTGCAATAGCAGAATCAGATATGGGAAGATCCTGAAGATAGAACTCCCGTTTTTTATTATCCGTTACACGAGTAGAATCAACATCTTGGTCGCCTTCGGCAGGCGTTCCATCATCGATTTGGGCCTTATCTTTCCGACGCCAGTGGTCCTCGAGTTTTCGCGTTCCCCACTTTTGTTTAAATGCACTTTCGCCCATACTTACAGCTGTAGGATTGTAAAAATACCAGCTGCCACCTGTATTTACGCGGCTATTATTCTGTCTGGCATTTATGGCATCGATTCGTGCCATGCGTTCTTCTTCCTGCTGTCTTTTTTCTTCTTCAACCAGATCTTTAATTATCTGGTCGATCATAGCCAAGCGTTGGCTTTCGGGCATGGCGGCAACTCGCTGCAAACTATCCTGATGTTCGATCACGGTGATATATTTCACCAGTTCAGTAAGATTTTTAGTTTTATTATATATTTCATCGTAGTTACGTCGCTTTTTGTCGATAAATGAAACAGCACTATCGTAATACAATTGCGCATTTCTATAATCGGGACGTTCGAAATATATATCGGCTACAGCAAGGTATGATTCTGTTTTTTGATAATTATTTTGAACCGACACGGCCGCGGATTTTCGGTAATAGGCCAATGCTTTTTCAATATTGCCTTCGCCACGTTCGATGGAGGCAAGTGCAAAATAAATTTGATCGCGGAATTCCTTATTTTTTTCGTCGTCGAGCATTTTAACCAGCTCTTCTTTTAGTTCAGCGGCCGATCCTTGCGAAGAACGGTAAAGCTGCGCCATATTTATGCGTGCATTGAAAACCATTGCATAAATAGGATTCTTTTTCATCACAATAGCATAATTCTCATTGGCTTTATCGTTATCGTCCATTTCCTGATAAAGCTGCGCCAAAATATAGTGGTAACGATATTTGTACGTTTTTTTCTTAGTGAGAGGAATGGCTTTTTCTAAATATTCGGCAGCTTGTTGAAACTGATACTGCTTCTTGTGAAACTGGGCTTGTGTTAGATAAAGATCGCGTTTAAGCCTTTCAGGAAATTGGTTATCGCCATCCATTTGATCGATAAGCGGCTCAGCAGCTTTTAAGTTATTCATTTCGAGATAAGTACGCGCAAGCCATAGCTGTCCATCGTACTTAACAGGAAACATGGAGTATTCTTTTATGATGAAAAGAAAGGTTTCAATGGCCGGATAATATTCGTGTTTATACAGTTCGGCAATTCCTTTTAATAAGAAAGCATCATCGACAAATTTATTGTACTCGGGCAGGCTATTAAACTCTCTATCGTTTTTCTTCCTTTTTTCAGGTCTTGCGGTAATGGAGTGCCGTTTAATTACTTTTGAAGCTTTCTCCTGCACGCGTCCCATATCGTTTGCCACTTTGGTAGCGGCTCCATTATTGGAATAGTAAAAAATATTGAGCATTTGCGCATAGTTATCGCCCGGATCCTCGATCAGTCGCTTTTCGGCAGTACGAAAAGCATCACGAGCATTGTAAAGAGCATTAAAATATGCTGTCAAATTATGATAACCACGTCGTAGTGCGGTATTTTTTTCTGTAGAACAAGAAAAGAGCAGCCCTACAAACAGGGCTGCTACTACAATTATATTGAGTGCTTTACGTTTCAAGATAGGTTTCTTTCTGAATGGAACGAAAAATACAATATTTTATTTTCTGGTGATGTTCACCATTTGCGTTGGTGGCAATTCGTTATTGCGCTTTTCAACAGCTTCAATAACGTTAGCGGCCAATTTTTTAAATTCTTTTCCCATAATTGTATCGGAATCGGCAGCAACAGGAATACCTATTTCACCACCATCCATCACTCCTTTTACAATGGGAATCTGGCCTAAAAGTGCCAATCCATTATCTTCGGCATACTTTTTCGCTCCACCTTCACCAAACAAAAAGTATTTATTGTCGGGCAGTTCTTTGGGAGTAAACCATGCCATATTTTCTACAACACCTAAAATCGGGATTTTTATGGTTGGCTGCTTAAACATGCTCATAGCCTTTTTTACATCGGCTAAAGCCATTTCTTGCGGAGTAGACACCATAATTCCGCCACTTACAGGCACTGTTTGCACAAGGGTTAAATGAATATCGCCGGTTCCGGGTGGCAGGTCGACTACCATATAATCTATTTCGCCCCATTTGCCCTGCAAAAGCAGTTGCTTGATGGCTCCGGTAGCCATGGCTCCACGCCAGATTAAGGCATCATCGGGATTTACAAAAAAGCCTATCGATAGGGTTTTTAAGCCATACTTTTCGATGGGGACAATTAATTCCTGTCCATTTTCTTTGACTACTTGCGGGCGCTCACCCTCGATGTTTAACATTTTGGGAACCGACGGGCCATAAATATCGGCATCGAGGAGTGCTACTTTTGCTCCGGTATTGGCAAGTGCCACCGCCAAGTTAACAGCAACGGTAGATTTTCCTACACCGCCTTTACCCGAAGCCACCGCAATGATGTTTTTCACACCACTCATGGCACTGTAATCGTCTTCTTTTTTCAAATACTTTACCTTAATGTTGCCACGAATGGCTATTTGATCGCCGAACTCTTTTTCCAACGCCTGAACACAGGCCTTACGAATAGGCTCGGCCATTTTGTCGGCATCAGATTGAAATACAAGAGTAAAACCTACGTTGTTTCCATCGATAGTAAGCTGCTGCACCATGCCTAGCGACATAATATCTTTATTTTGTTGCGGATGTTTTACCGTACGTAAAACGGTAAAAATTTGTTTGGTTGTAAATTCCATTATAATCTATTTAGCGGGATCCCAAAGGTATTGTTCCAAATTTACAATTTGGTTATTTTCAACTTCGACCCCTTCATTTATTAATAATTCTGCCATATTATTTGCCGGAAAATATTTACTGCCCGTTAAAAGGCCTTTTCGGTTCACTACCCGGTGAGCAGGAACACTACCCAGAGAATGCTTTTTTGCATTCAGTGCCCACCCCACCATACGGGCGGCGCCCGGACTACCAATATAACGAGCTATGGCGCCGTAGGTGGTGACTTTTCCCTTGGGCACGTTCCGTGTAACTTCATATATTTTTTCATACAGCACTGTTATTTCTGGTATTCCGTTGTTTCTTCCCAAAACTCCTCATCTTCTGTTTCAGGTTCTTTAAGAGTAACATTTTTATCAATCTCAAATTTCAAATATGTAATTGTTGGATTTCCTTCGAGATACAACGCTTCGTAGTGGGTTTTTATTTTCAATTCGTTAGTGTATAAATTACTTTCGTACAAATTGGCTGTACAGGCAAGTACGTTAAGGTTATTGTGAGCGATTACCTCTTTGGTGTAGTTATGCATAAACAAACTGTCGGTTTTAAGGTGCACAACATTTTCGGGTTTCAAAAACTGTTGATACATGGTTAAAAAACCACTATAGGTTAATCGCTTTTTGCGACGGCGTTTTTTGCGTTGTGGGTCGGGAAAGGTAATCCAAATTTCACTCACCTCGTTTGCATCGAAGAACCGATGTAAAAACTCAATACGCATACGTAAAAAACAGATGTTTGACATCCCCTTTTCGGCAACAGTTTTTGCGCCTCGCCAAATACGTGCGCCTTTAATGTCGATTCCGATAAAATTTTTGTTGGGATATTTGGCGGCCATTTCCACGGCATACTCGCCTTTTCCGCAACCCAATTCGAGCACAATCGGATTATCGTTATGAAACATCTGTTCACTCCATCGCCCCTTAATAGGATGGTCCTGCGTAAAATAATTATCCAGTTCCGGCTCTATAACGTGATCGAAAGTTCGATTTTCGGCAAACTTTTTCAGTTTATTCTTTCCCACTTCTAATTTGCTTTTTCTATTCTGACTCCAATATCTGTTATTCCCTCGAGCACCTCTTTGCGCATTCCGTGCTGAATATCTACAACATAAATTCCTTTTCGCGGGAAGCGCACATGATATTTGTATGGCACTTTGCTCGTCCATAAACTCCCAAATCCGGAGCCGAGCCATTCGCCTTTTTTATCGGCCAGAACACAGTCTAGAGTATCTTTAAGAATTCGGTTGCCCGGTAATTGGGTCTCCACGAAAATAATAAGATTCGAAAACGGGTAATTGCCCACGTTTCGCACGTTGATATACATGTTATAAATAGCCAACGAGTCGTCGATCGTGAATTCAAAGGTTTTCAATGAATCTACGTGCCACTGTTCTTCGGGCATATTTTTATACTGATCGTAGACCATGCTTCTGTCGCAAGCGGAAAATCCGATAGCCAACAGAATAACTATGCTAATTGCGTTTTTCATTGCGATACGGTTTTCGACGTTTTTTTGGTCGGTTTTTCTGTGGTTTCCTTTTCTGTTTCTTTTTATTGTTGTTATCATTATCGAAACGCGTGATACTCTCTGTTCCAACGGAATTCGTATAGTCAAGATCGACTTTCTGACCTAAGGTATTCGTATCTACTTTAATTTCGAGCCATAGGTCTGGAACTTTGCCATTTCTATTTTCCCGAATAATTTCTTTTACTCGCTTAATGGAAAGGGCTACAATTTTATTTCCACTTTCCGAAATAGCCAGATAATACATAATACCTTTAAAGACATCGGTTTTTTGATGTAATCCCTTGCAATTTTTTATTCGTAATTCGATATCGCTTGATGGGAAACTTTTTTGGGCATCGAGGTAGGAATCCAGCTCATAATTGAGGCAACATTTGAGTTTTCCGCACTGCCCGGCAAGTTTTTGCGGGTTAAGGCTTAATTGCTGTACGCGAGCAGCATTGGTTGTAACCGAAACAAAGTTACTGATCCAGGTAGAACAGCACAGCTCTCTGCCACACGATCCAATTCCACCGATTAAACCGGCTTCTTGCCTTGCTCCAATTTGTTTCATTTCCACTCGAATGCGAAATCGCTCTGCCAGCACCTTAATTAGCTGGCGAAAATCGACACGTTCATCGGCAATGTAATAAAATATGGCCTTGGTACGATCGCCTTGAAATTCAACATCGCCAACCTTCATGTTCAATCCCAAATCGCGCGCCATTTTGCGCGACTCAATCATGGTTTCGTGATCTAAAGCTCTGGCTTCTTTCCATTTATCGATATCGGCCTCTTTGGCTTTCCGATACACTTTTTTCAATTCGGAGCCTGATGGAACTTTATATTTCTTCATTTGCTCCCTTACCAGCTCCCCGGTAAGCGTAATTACACCTATATCATGCCCGGGAGAGGCTTCTACGGCAACTATGTCGCCAACCCTAAGGTTGAGCTGATTTACATTTTTGTAAAAGCCTTTTCTCGTATTTTTAAATCGAACTTCTACGATGTCGTTTATAGCCGCAGGTTGTACAATTTTATACATCCAGTTGTGCACGTTAAGTTTGGCACTACAACCCGATAAACACTCCCTGTTAGCATGAGCTCTATTTTCATCACATCCGCATGTGTTTTCTATTCTACTACTCATGTCAACTAATATTATATAACGGCAAAATACACTTTTCGCCGTAAATTATTACTTTAATCGTCAAAAGTACTATTTTTCGCATGAAATACGCATTTTGAATTCGTAAAACTTTTGTCAAAACATTACACCCAATATCTGCAAGCGTAAAAATTTCTGTGTGCTGACAAATTCACTATTTTTACGAGAATGGAAATCGAATAAATATGAAGGACACTAAATTTGACCATATACGCGAAATACTTACCGATAGGGCATCGAAAACAACCAAAAGCTTTGTAGTTGCTTTTGGATTAAACAATGCGGAGTGCACAAAGCAACTCTGGGAATGGGCTATTTACGAAAAAGATCCGCTTAAATGGCGTGCAGCTTGGGTATTTGAAGAAATTTGCTTGAAAAATAGTACCGTAACCGAAATTTACATTGACCGGATAGCCAAAATTTATCCAAAACTCAACCACACTGGCTTACGACGCATGTTTGGCCATATTTTAACGGAAAATACCATTCCGCCGGCACGTGAATCAGAAATACTTAATGCTGCTTTTTTATGGCTCCAAGATAGAAGCCAGCCGGCAGCAATAAGAGTAAACTGCATGCAACTTGTTTTTAACCTTTCGGAAAAATACCCTGAACTAAAACAAGAGCTTAAAGCAACGCTTGAGCATGAATATGCCACAGGAAGTCCGGGTTTTCAGAATCGTTCCGGGAAAATTTTGGCACGTATCGGAAAATTGTAATGCATCAATGCGTTGTCATCCAAAATCCGTCAGAAAAAATAATGGAATGCGATGTATCTTGCGGATTCCAAAACTGAAATTCTTCACGCATTTTGAGCAAAAAAATAAATGCTTGCGGCGTTAATCTATTGTGCGCAAATGGTTTATCACTACTGAAGCACAAAAACAACCAAAAACAGCAGGCATATACGAAATAGTACCGACATTACTGGCTTTGTAGCGTCCTTCTTCTACCACAACCATCTCTTTCGAAACCTCTTCGGGAGAAAAAACGGCGGTGAAACCTTTTCGAATGTTAAACTTGGAGAGCCGTTTGCGCACTTTACGTGCAAGCATGCAATTATAGGTTTTACTAATATCGACAATAGAAACTTGTGAGGGATCCGTTTTTCCGCCACTCCCCATTGAACTTACTATGGGAATTTGCCGATCTAAACTGTAACGAATAAGCTGCACTTTGGGTGATAGGGTATCGATAGCATCAACCACATAGTAGTAGGGTTCTTCAAGTACCCCGGGGATAGTCTCCTCGGTCAAAAATTCATTAAGCACCGTTAATTGCAATTTCGGGTTAATATCCATAAGACGACGCTCCATTACTTGCACCTTAGTTTGCCCTAAAGTAGAATGCAGTGCTGGCATTTGCCTATTAATATTCGATGGCTCAATGGTATCGGCATCTACTATAGTGAGTTTACCAATACCTGCTCTTACAATTTGTTCTGCTGCGTAAGCACCAACACCACCAAGCCCAACTATTAACACGTGACTTTGATGAAACTTCCGAATAACATCTTCTCCAAAAAGAAGTTTTGTTCGTTTAACCCACTCCATACTATTCTAAATTAAAGATCCGGCGTGCACTTTTTTCTACAATCAACTCCACTTCTTTTATCTCTCTGCTTTTTAATTGTGCGTAAGCTTGGTAAATGCTTCGAAGATGCGTTTGCGCATCGTCTGTTTCAAAAAGCACTTTTTCCACCGGGATGAGATCAGTTATTTTTTGATATTTCTCGGGTTGCTTAATGAGACCTTCTCCGAATGAGAAATAGACATCATGTTTCAGCAATTGAACGGTCTGTTCCGCGTTCCCAAAATATGCGTGCAATACGAATTTAGTATTGGTAAACTGTTTCATTTCGTGTAAAACATCACTAATTCCTTTCACCTGGTGAACGATAACGGGAAGGTTGAATTTAGAGGCAAGCTGAACCTGACGATGAAAAATTGATTTCTGTACATCAATTGCTTCTCCTCTAACCCGATCGACTCCACATTCCCCAATGGCAACAACGCATGATGAAACACCCTGCTCAAACAATTTTTCGAACTCTTCAATGTGTTGGATTTTGGCCCACCATGGGTGAATACCGACTGATATAGTTTCCGTTGCATTTGATAAATTTGCATACTCATCGGGAAAATGCAAACTTTTTATACTTTTATATTCCGATGATTTATGTGTATGAACATCTATCAGCATAAAAAAAATGGGTTTTACAAAAAATCTATGGTTTTGAGCTTTTCAGCGGCCTCTTCCAGCAGGTTATCGGGTCGGGCAAAGCAAAAACGGAGCATACCATAATTTGTTTTATCGTGTGCATAAGCCGATAACGGCACACCCGCAACACCAACCTCTTTAATGAGCTTTAATGCCAATTCCATATCGGTGTAGCCGGTGGTGGTTTCAAACGTAACAGGTTGAAAAATTCCGGATTTAACGGGTACAGCCTTGAAAGGTGTATTTTCGAGAAGTTGACAAAAGTAATCGCGTTTAGCCGCAAACTCCGAAGCTATTGGTTTAAAATCGACATCTTCATCTAAATAATCGCTTAAAGCAAATTGGGCTGCGCTATTCACATTAAATGCAATGTATTGATGCAATTTGCGAAATTCATGCATAAGATCTTCTGGAGCTAGACAAAATCCGGTTCGCCAACCGGTAATTTGGAAAGTTTTGCCAAAGCCTCCGACAACGAAACTACGTTTTGCCAAGTTTTCGGAGCTGGCTATGCTGTGGTGCTCGTACCCATCGTAGACTAAAAACTGCAGGCTTTCGTCGCTCAGCAACAAAATATCGGTGCCATTTACAGTTCGCTGTAATTCCTGTAAATCATGTGCTTTTAGTAAGCTTCCTGTTGGGTTATTTGGGTTCGTAATAATAATCATCCTCGTTTGTGGTGTAATAAGCTTTTGCACCTTCCCCCAATCGATATGAAAATCGGGTTGTTCCAGTTTCACATAAACGGGTTTTCCCTGATTAACCTCTACAGTAGGTGCATAAAGGTCGTATGCAGGTTCAAATATTATCACCTCATCGTTCTCACGTACCATACTCGATAAGATGGTGTAAATAGCTTGCGAGGCTCCGGCAGTAATTGTTACTTCTGTACTACCATCGTATGTAGCGCCATAATACTTTTGATAGAGCTGGGCGATATTTTTTCGCAATCCTTTATGACCATTTACTGATAGGTAATGGTTACGATCTTCGGCAATGTGCTTTTGAATGAGGGCCAGCAGCCTTTCATTTCGCTTAAAATGAGGAAATCCACGGGCAAGATCGATAGCACGATGCTCATTAAATAAACGAGAGAATTCGGAAAACACCATGGTGCCAAAATCAGCAATTTTCCCGCGTATGGAATGTTCAAACTTCATAACAAATAATTCAGATTTTTTCAGTGTTGCGCTTTTATAAAAAAGAGATTTTGCGAAAACACTTTTTTAACAGATTAAAATTAACCTTATAGATAATACCCCATTACACTTTTAATGCATCGCAATAGCAATACTCTGATACAATCAACAACATCAATCAGCTCTTTTTGTTTCTTTCTCAATGGGTAGTTTTAAAAAATTTAAAGACCTTGCGTAACCATGCAAATAATTTTGTAATAATACATGCCCGGTTGACTATAATCTTCTATAAAAACGGCTGCAAAATTAGGTAAAGATTTAATGATTTTGTATTAATGCGATGATTTTTTCCTCTAGGAGAAAAACAAACACCAATCCATCAATAAAATACAAGTATCTGATCAGGCGAAAACCTGTTTTAAAATATCGTACGATTTAAGATTAAACGCATTTAATTGTACTTGATATAATTGAACAATATAATCGAGCAATTGGTGGTGAAAATCATTTGCTATATCTACATTAGCATACTGTGAAACAGGTGTTTTCAACAAATTTTCGAACTCACTTGTCAATTCTTGCGGAATAGTGTCATGCATAATTTGCGGCACAAAAGTTCCTTCTGAGGGCGAAAACCATCCTTGCTGGCGATTGTCGGAACCGGGGAAAAAACCGAGAAATCGTGTTAATTGCGTTAAAAAAACCAGATGAAAAACATGTGTGTTTTTATCTGTACGGTCGAATAAAAGGAGTGCGCCCGATACAAAATCGTACAATTCTTCATCAGGTTCGCCTTCTGAAATGACCTTTCCAAGTATTTCGGCAAGAAATTGTGCAACCGTATTTTTCCGTATGGCAAACGGAATACTTATATAAGGGGTGTGAAAAGATACTTGCGAGGCTCTGTGAATGGTTCGTTTTTCGTTAAAATTTACCACTATACTCAGCTGAAATAGGGGCTGATAATAGTTCGAACGACCCGATTTTTTGGAGCGCCGTATCATAATGGCAATTCGTCCAAACTCGCGAGTAAACAAATGGATAATAAGATCATTATCGCTATAGCGAATGGTTTTCAGCACAATTCCTTGCACAATAGATCTACTCATTTCGGGCTACAAAAATTTTAGAAATGGCTTGCTGACTACCGTCTTTTGTTGTAGCATAAATGATATAAACGCCCGTTTGAACACGTTGGTTATTAAAATCCATCATATTCCAAAGCGCTGTAGCACCTCTTGCAGTCGTCTCAAAAACAATATTCCCCGCTACATCTGTAATTTTTACGTTTGCGTCATTTGTAAGCCCTTCAATGCGAACTACCCCATTATAATTTTCCCTAACCGGATTTGGAAAAACCTTGAGGTTTTCGGCAATCTTTTCTGATTCTACTGTGCCGGAATAATAAGCAACTAAGCCGGCATCGGTTCCGAAATAAACCCATCCGGTAGTATGGTCGATTGAGATATCACGTATAGAATTCGATAAAAGAGCGCTATTCTCTACATTCAAATTCAGTATTTGCTCGGTACCATTTTCGGAAATAAGAAAAGCTCCTCCGGCTTCGGTTCCAATCCATTTCCGATTTGCTGCATCGACAGCTATAGTAGACACTATTTCATTATCGAGTAAATATTGAGCTATTCCACCTGCTTCCACAATTATACGCGCTGCAGTTAAATCGTAATCAAGAATTTGTTGGGGATTATAATAAACGGCCAATCCACCATTGCTTAGCCCTAACCAAATATAATTGCTTTTGTCTACTGCCAATGCAGTTACATCGGTAGTTAATACATTATTATCGTTTCCAATAATCCGGAATCGCTTATGTCCATTAGCAATTTCTCCATTTTTGACCATTTCGGGATCGAAAGCCACTAAACCATAATCTTGTTCAGCAAACCACATATGTCCCCAAGGAGTATTGATTAACGATTTAGTGGTAGCTTTTGAAATAGCACCATCGAAGTTAAATGCTTGCCAATCGCCACCCGGTCGATAATGGTAAAGCGTATTTGAAACAAGGTTTGTATTTACCCATACATCGCCATCGTTATCAAAAGCTAAACCAGAGCAAAGAATATAGGCGGCGGGGATATTTTGAAAATTTTCTAAGGGGCTGTTCGATTGATCCCAATGATTGACCATAACGGTATCGCGAAATTCCATGACACCATAACCGTACGAAGAAGCAAAAATATGGGATGGATCTCCCTTATCGATAATTGTATAATTTATATTTCCAATGTCAACCATTTCGGGTAAAGTGCGTCCATTAAAATTTGTCCAGCGATTATCCTGATACCGATAAAAACCGTAACGTTTCCATCGGGCTCCTGGTGTACCGGCGGAAACATATGTAGCGCCATGAGAACTGGCAATGTGATTAATACTGTTGGCGTAAGGGCCATTGGGTAGCAAGAGGTGGTAATTATCGCCCTGTTTCTGCACTAAACCATAGGGATTATCGGCAATATAAACCGTAGAATCTATTTTAACGGCATCGTTTGCCGAAACCCATGTTGAATCAGTTCCCAAAAATGTGAAGCGCTGGACTAAATCCCCACTTTGATCGAAAAACCGTATACCATAGCCGGCATTCATGGTCACATAGTCGCCTCTTAAATCTAATTGCTTAACGGTGATATTATACCCATCTAGGTAGGTGCCTTTGTAGCCGTTTTCGTACATGTGAATTCGATCGGCACTATTTTCTGGATCGGCCACAAAATAAAGTTTCGAGCCTACTTTTTCGACAAACTTATAAGAAGCAGAATCGTTTGGGATGTCGTTAATCTGTTGCCAGCTTTGATAATTATGCAAGTTATCGCCGGTAAGAGAAGCTCTAAACATGCCCTTATCTGTGGCAACCCATATTGTATCGTTTGAGGTAGCTACATCGTGTACAGTAACTGCCCGTTGACTGGTTCCCAAAAAATAAGTACTGCTAACCTCCATCTTTTTGAGGTTATAAGCAACAATACCAAAGTCGCATGCGAAAAAGGCGGTATCTCCATAAAAATGGATATTATTTACTCGACGACTATTTAAGGAACTGGCCTCTTGAATATCGTTTATTGTTTTTGTCTCATTATCATACACCAGATCAATCAGCCCACTAACGTAAGCAACTGCAAGGAACTTTCTTTCTTTATGGTACTTTATTGTGCTAATCTGAATATCGGACAACCGATTGACCTTACTAATGGTAGTAAATTCGCCATTTTGAGTATTGTATTTAAAAAAGCCACGCGCCGAAGATGCATAAACATACTTGCCACCAACCTCCACATTGGTCAGCGAACGATACGAAATATGGTCGTCCCATTCTCCAATTTGATGGATATTTTGACTGCTCATCCACGATGAAAAGAATCCAAGGAAAAGTACCAGCAATCCTATTTTTTTTAATCCAGAATAATTCATTCGCTTTATTTGTTAATTCAACCTACTAAAATTAGTATTTCAATACCATTGCATTACGATTAAACATAAAAATAAAAGAAATAGTATTCAACAAACCATATTTTAGTATTACACCCAAAATACGCAACCATAAAAATGAGAACTTACATAATTGAACACGAATTGTCATTCAATTTATTTTAGAGCTTTCAAGTAGGAAACAAACTTTTTAAATGCAAGGCCTCGATGACTAATTCGATTTTTCAATTCCAAGTCCATTTGCGCAAAGGTCTGTGAATAGCCGTTTGGTAAAAATACCGGGTCGTACCCAAAACCTTCGGTACCGACAGGTGTCTTAATAATCTCACCTTCAACTATACCTTCAAAATAATGTGCTTTTCCTTCTGAATAATAGCATATTACAGTTCTAAAACGTGCATTTCTATTATTTTGAAGCTTCATATCGTCAATAAGTTTTTTAAGGTTAGCCTTATCGTTTTTGGGTTCGCCGGCAAACCTTGCTGAATGCACGCCAGGAGCCCCATTAAGCGCATCAACCTCTAATCCGGTATCATCAGCAAAGACAGGGCGATTAAAATGCTTGTAAATTGCTCCTGCTTTAATCAAAGCATTATCCTCCAATGTTTCTCCTGTTTCATCAATATCTGCGTCATATCCCATTTCATCTAAAGTAATGATTTGGGCTATACCTGTAGTCATTTTCTGTACTTCTATGGCCTTGTGGCGATTTTGCGTAGCAAAAATAATCTGATTCATATATTTATATATATTTTATTATTTGTTTCCTGACTCAACGTTAAATGAGATGAAACCGAACGATGATAATTCATCATAATTGTTATACGCTCTGCCGAAAGGGTATGGCGATGCCTCACCCGGCAACAACAATGCATATGGGTCCATTGCATACCAACCAGTAGACATGGCTCGGTTCATCCTTTTATTACGTTGTAAAGTATAGCTAATTTTCAGGTTCCTCAACTTTTGTTCTTTCGTGTATTTGTTCATTTCCTGATTGTGGATTTGCTCCCCAAAAAAAGAATGTATAAAAGAATGCAAAGAACAACGCACCAGCCTGTGTTTCAAGTGTATCTTCGTTAAACATGGAAAGCAAAGAAATTCCCAAGAAAATAAGCATTGGCAAACGTATAGTTCCTTTCGATATTTTGTATAGAACCGGAAAAAATAATCCCCACAAAAAAACTAAAAAACCGATGATGCCAAAAGCTACCATAATCGTAACATACTGATTATGGGTACGTAAACGCCATCGTTCTTGCAAAACACTATTGGTTTGCTCGTAATATGCGTGAAATGCATCGGGCACGTCACCTGTACCCACACCAAACACAGGGTTTTGTAGAAAAATATTCCATCCTGCGTTCAAATAGTATAACCGTTGAATAATGGAATTCCCACTAGGGTTAGCTCCCT